>CAZOZU010000366.1:0-2873 GCA_964584355.1 uncultured Rikenellaceae bacterium | reverse complement strand
TCAAAAATATCCATGATATATTGGTCTGTGTATGATTTCTACAAAAGTAAAGATTAACAGGAACCTGTTCATACCTATTTATACCTAATTTGGCTTTTTAAGATCCTAATCCAGAATAATTGCACAAAAAAAGCGTTTTTATAACTGATTTGAAAAATATATTGTAATTTTGCGCAACATTTTTCTATGAGGTTTAGGTTATATATAATATTTATTCTTCTGGTGTTGGTAAGTTCTTGCGGTGAGTATGAGAAACTCCTGAAGAGCACAGATTATGATCTTAAAAAAACTAAGGTTAAGGAATACTATGACGATGGTCAGTATGCCAGGGCAACTGAACTTCTTGATCAGTTACTTCCCAGGTACAGAGCATCTGAAGAAGCAGAAGATCTGAACTGGATGAATGCCCAGAGTTATTTCAAGATGAAAGACTATTATTCTGCCGGTGCCTATTTTAAATCTTACCTTGACCAGTATCCGTTTGGTAAATATGCTGAAGAGTCCGCATATATGGGTGCATTATGTGATTATTATCTTTCGCCCCGGGCAGAACTTGACCAGGAATATACGAGAAGTGCAATAGAAGGATTTAATGTTTTCATCACAAGGTATTCATATAGTGCAAGAGTTGATGAATGTAAAAAACTTCTAAACGAACTTGAGGAAAAGCTTGTTGAGAAATCATATGTTAACGCAAAGCTCTATTATGATATGAAGAAGTATAGGTCAGCAATAACAGCTCTTACCAACAACCTTAAAGATTATGCTGATTCAAAATACAGGGAAGAGATGATGTTCCTTAAGCTTAGCTCCCTTTTTCTGTATGCTGAAAACAGTCTGGCCTCCAAACAACGTGAAAGGTACCAGGATACTCTTGACGATTATTATTCTTTTATGGAGGAGTTCCCGGAAAGCGAATATATAAAAGAGGTGGACAGGATATACAAAAGAACAAGTGAATACCTGAAATTGGGAAGCGTAGAAGAAATGGAGACAATAGCAAATAACGATTAATATACTATGGATTACAGAAAGTCAATGGCCCCCACAACAACTATTACACGTGACATCGATCAGATTACTCAAAATACCGGTAATATTTATGAAACGGTGATCATCGTATCACGTAGAGCAAACCAGATTGCTGTTGAGATGAAACAGGAACTTAATAAGAAGCTTGAAGAATTTGCTTCATACAGCGATAATCTGGAGGAGGTTTTTGAGAACCGCGAACAGATAGAGATATCGAAATTCTATGAGAGACTTCCTAAACCAACTCTTATAGCACTTCAGGAGCTTGAAGAGGATAAAATATTTCACAGGAACCCGGAGAAAGCAGAAAAAGAATAGTATAAAATGCTGAAAGGCAAGAAGATACTTATAGGTGTGACCGGCGGTATTGCAGCTTATAAAACCGCAATGATAATCAGGCTGCTCGTCAAAAATGGCGCTGATGTTAAGGTTATAATGACGGATCATGCCAGAGAGTTCATAACACCTCTTACCTTTTCTACACTATCACAGAATACTGTTCTTACAAAATTCTGTGATCCTGACAGTGGTGAGTGGAATAACCATATCGACCTTGGCTTATGGGCCGACCTCTTACTGATTGCACCTGCCACAGCAAATTCTATAGCTAAAATGGCTAATGGCATAGCAGATAACCTGCTTCTTACAACCTACCTTTCTGCACGATGCCCGGTATTTATTGCTCCTTCCATGGATATGAATATGCTTGATCATCCTGCCACAATAATTAATATTGAAACTTTAAAAGCATTTGGCAACACTATCCTTGAAACGGATACGGGTGACCTGGCAAGTGGTTTAACAGGTAAAGGCAGGATGCAGGAACCCGAAGAGATAGTAAAGAAGATAACCGACTTCTTTACAAAAAAAAAAAGAAATAAGCCTCTGAAGGGGAAAAAAATACTCATAAATGCCGGACCTACACGTGAACCAATTGACCCTGTCAGGTTTCTAAGCAACTACTCTTCCGGTAAAATGGGAATAGCTCTTGCTGATGCTGCAGCAGAACTGGGCGCATCTGTTGACCTTATTCTGGGTCCCTCCGACATTTTACCCGGGAACAGTACGGTAAAGGTTACCAGGGTAACAACTGCCGAATCAATGGCAGCAGAATGCATCTCACGGTTTCCTGTATGCGATGCAGCTATATTGTCAGCTGCTGTAGCTGATTATACACCAGTGGAACAAGTACCTGAAAAGATCGCGAAAAGCAATAAGTTGCTCACACTGAAACTGAAGCCTACTACCGACATTGCCAAAAAACTCGGGGAGATAAAAAATCCCTCCCAGATACTGGCAGGTTTTGCCCTCGAAACAGTTAATGAACTCGAGAATGCAAAAAGCAAACTGAAACGTAAAAAACTAGACCTTATCATACTCAATTCAATCAAAGATGAGGGTGCCGGATTTGAATATGATACAAACCGGATCACGATCATTGACAAGTACAATAATATTGATAAATTTGAGTTGAAATCCAAAGAAGAAGCCGCCAGAGATATTCTCGACAAGATTGTATCAATGTTCAAATAATAAACAAAATGGCAGGAATCCGTATTAAAAAATATTTATTGCTGGTATTTCTGATACTGCTTCCGGGTGTTATTCTTTCCCAGGAACTGAACTGTAATATCCAGGTATCGGCACAGAAAGTCCAGGGTTCCAACCGGCAGGTGTTTGAGAACATGCAGCGTGATATTTATGAATTCATGAATAATACTGTCTGGACCAATAATGTGTTCAGTTACTCTGAAAGGATCGATTGTAATATTCTGATTAACATAACCAACCAGATATCAGCTGACGAATTCAACGGAACAATACAAATACAGCTAAGACGG
>CAZOZU010000365.1:0-2882 GCA_964584355.1 uncultured Rikenellaceae bacterium | reverse complement strand
GCGAAATATGAACTTCACGATGTGATGTCGGTTACAAAAAGCATAACCTCCGCATTGGTCGGAATTGCAATTGATCAGGGATTTATCAAGAGCATTGATCAGACTCTTGGGGATTTTATCAATTCAGATGTTTATGAATTGGATGAAGATAAGGCTTCAATATCGCTATATAACTTAATGAGAATGAGTTGCGGTATTCCCTGGAAAGAACTGGGGCCCGTATCCGAGTTTGTTGACTGGTATTATAATTCCGATGATCACCTGAACTATATTCTGGATAAGGAGATGACATATATACCGGGAAGCGTTTTTAACTATAATGACGGTGCAGCACACCTTGTTTCTGTCGTTCTGACCGAAGCTGTCGGTATGAAAACGTATGATTTTGCAAAAGAATATCTCTTTGAGCCGTTAGAAACGGACTCGTGTTTTTGGACGGAAGATAACCGAGGATATAATTTCGGAGGCGTACGCTTAAAAATTACCCCACTGACCATGTTGAAGTTCGGTGAACTCTTCCTTAACAAAGGCCAATATAGGGGAATCAGGATAATACCTGAACCGTGGATTAATTATGCAACCTCTCCACACATTACAACGAATGATTGGGTCCCTTTTCAGAACGGGTACGGACTTTTCTGGTGGGTAGGAAAGAAAGATTCTTACGATTATTTTTTTGCAAACGGGTTTGGAGGGCAGTTTATACTGATTGTACCCGAATTAGAAATGGTGGTCGTTGCCGCCAACAATATTGCGGGGAACAGTGCAGAGAAATGTAATGAGCAATGGTACGCGACAATGGAGGTTATTGTTAATTATATTATTCCGGCCAATATAACAAAATAGCAAATACTGAAAGCTTAAATAAGCTCAACTTATCAAATCTTGTATTCATAACGCATATTAAAAAACCGAATAAAACCAGTAATATGAAAAATGCGATTCTTACAATGCTTTTGCTTTGTGTTCCGGTGCTTACCCTTCCGGTGCATATGGTGAATCATTCACCGGCAGGTACTGCAAATCCCTGTACGGGCTTTGTGGTTAAATCGGATAATGTCCTTTACGGGATGAATTTTGATTATCCCGATGTTGATATAAAAATATCAATCAGGAATATAAATGACAGAAAGGTTTTTATTATGGCATTTAAACAGGCTGAGAATCTTTATATTCCTGTTGTGGGGATGAACGACCTGGGCCTTTTCGGGAACCTTCAGATGCTCTTGCCGGCGGAAGAATTAACCGCTAATCCAGAGCCGGGGCAAATCTCAACCTTAAAACTGTTGAATGACGCCCTGAATAATTTCGGCACCGTCGCGGAGGTGATTGATTATATCGCCGACAAAAAGGTGGTTCATGCCAATGTAACGCTACATAGTCTTTTTGCCGATCCGACTGGCGACGGTGTAATTGTCGAAGCTGGAAAAGACTGCAACCTGACAAGCGGAATCAAGGACAAATTTCTCGTAATGACCAATTTCCCTGTCTGTAATTTTAACGAAAAAAAATATACCGAAGTTGAGGGGGTGGGTGCCGATAGATACATAACGGTTTATGAAAACATACAAAGGAACATATCATCTTTTAACAGGGATAAGGCATTTGAAACACTGGAAAAGACAAAGCTTGAATCAGACGGTTTTAAAACTCAGTGTTCTTTGGTATTTAATCCTGAAGAAGGTAACATATACTTGTCCGTCAGAAGAGATTTTAGTAAAATATGGAAGATCGATCTTGATGAACAGACAATAGAAACCTTCAAAGGATTTGATGAAAACAAACTAATTGATCTTGATGAAACCGGTATTATAATCTCCGAAACCCTGATGCCGGTTGATTTAATGGATTGATAATGATATAGCCAACTGACTTTTACTCCCATGACATTAAATCTTTAAAGTATGATAATCAAAAGGTATCCGGCCGTCTTTATGGCGGTGTGTATTACTATCGGTTTATTGCAGGCACAAGACTTATCCGATAAACAACCTGTAATCGATGTTCATTTACATGCAACTCCTCTCAGACAGCTTCAGAATTCGGTTCATACTCCTCTTCCCTATAAAGGAATTGAAACTCCGAAAACCGTTGAGGATCATATTCAACAAACATTGCAGATGATGGATGACTACAATGTGGTATTGGGATTTGTCACCGGATTTGATCCTGAAAACGTTAAAAGGTATCGTGATGCCGACCCGGTACGTATTAAGACCGGAATACAATTCGGCACCGCCGAATGGGACCCTGACATGTTGCGTTCAAAATTTGAATCCGGTGAGTTTGAAATAATGGGAGAACTTACCATGCAATATGCCGGCAAGACACCTTCGGATTCCGACCTTGATTCCTATTTCGCTTTGGCGGAATCAATGGATCTTCCCGTATGTATTCATACGGGTTTTAGTTTTCCGGGAATTACCCGAGTTGCACCTAATTTCCGAATGAGCCTGGGAAATCCTTTGGTAATGGAAGAGCTTTTAAACAAACACCCGAATCTAAGGGTATGGCTTGCGCATGCAGGCTGGCCTTTTTTGGAAGAGATTAAAGCAATTTTACATACCTACCCACAGGTATATATCGATATTTCAACCATAAATTGGCTCTTGCCGCGAGATGAATTCTATTATTATCTGGAAGCATTAATCCGTGCAGGTTACGGAAAGCGAATAATGTACGGTTCGGATCAGATGTCCTGGCCCGAAGGTATCAAATACAGCATAGAAACGATCAGGGCGGCCGATTTTCTTTCCGAACAACAGAAGCAGGATATCTTTTACAACAATGCGGCAAGGTTCTTTCGATTGACTAAGGACGATATTGAGAAGCATCATACTAAGAAAACGAATAATTGATTCTTTGTATGGATTGAAAAGCAT
>CAZOZU010000364.1:0-2882 GCA_964584355.1 uncultured Rikenellaceae bacterium | reverse complement strand
ACCTGGTCGGTAATATCAAAATCAAATGAGCCGTATCCGCCCTTGTGATCACCCAGATATTTTCCATTCAGCCATACTTTGCAATATTTCTGAACCCCTTCAAATTCAACAAATATCTTTTGTCCTGCATACCTCTCATTAACAACGAAATGCTTGCGGTACCAACCCCATCCCCTCCACCAGTAAGGTGTATCATTTTCCGAAGTATCTTTAATAAATGGATGAATATCACCTGTGGTCTCATAGGTTGACCAGGTATGAGGAATGCTTACTATCGGCCAGTTCAGATCATTATAACCGGGAGCTTCGTATCCGTCGCCTTCATTCTCGTCCGGGAAATAATTAAAGGTCCAGTTGGTATTGATTTTCTTCTCTATCCCGGGGCTTATATATAAATCTGTCGATTTCTTCTGTGCACCGGTTGGATAAAAACAAAATATTAGTGATATAAGAATTAATAATTTTCTCATAAGCAGAAATTTTCCATCAATAAAATTACTATAATTCTGTTTTAAAAAGAAAATCAATATTCAATTAACTTATGGAATATGAAGTTTTTAATGTATTTAACCTATTAAAAACATCAAATATCTATCCATAAATTCTTTGTATATAAATCTTTTGAAATTAATTAATTAAGGAGTAAATTAACACTTACATATTTCAGTTTAAAATAATATTTCAAAAATATTGCACTTTTTCTTTGATATATTAAAATAAAATCTACCTTTGTCCGTCGATTTATTATAAACAATGACAAATATTTTAATACATATTATTGCCCTTATACTTATCATAGTGCCCAGCACATGATCCGGGAATAATATGTAATAATATAAATGCACAGAAGCTTTCCGGATCACCGGGAAGCTTTTTTCATAAAAAGACCTATCAGGATGAAGAACAGGTTAAGAAGCTCGAAGACCACTACAGGCAGGAATATGGCCGGAGCCAGAAGTCTGTGGCGTGCCAACGGAATGAAGGAAGAGCATTTCGGTAAACCTGTAATAGCCATAGTCAATTCATTCTCCCAGTTTGTCCCGGGACATGTTCATCTTCATGAGACCGGTCAACTGGTAAAAAGAGAGATTGAAGATTATGGATATTTTGCCGCAGAGTTCAATACGATTGCAATTGATGATGGCATAGCAATGGGTCACCAGGGTATGCTTTACTCACTACCCTCAAGAGAGCTTATAGCCGACAGTGTTGAATATGTCTGTAATGCACATTGTGCTGATGCAATGATCTGTATTTGTAACTGTGATAAAATAACTCCCGGGATGATGATGGCAGCTTTGAGACTCAATATACCTGCAGTATTTGTATCAGGAGGACCCATGGAGGCAGGTGTGCTGGGAGACAGGCAGCTCGACTTAATAGATGCCATGGTAGAGGCCGCTGACAAAGATGTAAGTGATAAGGAACTGGAAGAGATTGAGAGATATGCCTGTCCTACCTGCGGCTCCTGTTCGGGTATGTTCACAGCAAATTCAATGAACTGTCTTAATGAGGCACTGGGTCTTGCACTCCCGGGCAACGGAACGGTGGTAGCAACTCATGTTAACAGGACAGGCCTGGTAAAAAAGGCTGCAAAACTTATTGTAGACCTGGTACATAAGTATTATTATGATGGCGATGACAGTATTCTTCCAAGGTCTATAGCTACCAGAGCAGCATTTCTGAATTCCATGGCACTCGACATTGCTATGGGAGGTTCAACAAATACTGTCCTGCATCTTCTGGCACTTGCAAATGAAGCAAAGGTCAACTTTACAATAAAGGATGTTGATGAGTTGTCTCGCCGAATCCCAAACCTGTGTAAAGTGGCCCCTAGCTCATATTATCATGTGCAGGATGTAAACCGTGCAGGAGGTATAATGGCTATTATGGGGGAACTTGCAAGAGGCAAATTGATAGATACTTCAGTGAAACGTATTGACTATAAATCACTACGTGAAGCTATTAACGACTGGGATATTATGGGGGAAAACGCAAAACCTGAAGCTTATTCTCTTTTTAAGAGCGCACCCTTAATGAAACGAAGTCTTGAAATGGGATCTCATAATACCACGTATGAAGATCTTGACACCGACAGAAAGAATGGATGTATAAGAAGCATAGAAAATCCATATAGCCATGATGGCGGACTTGCTGTACTCTTTGGTAACATTGCCGAAAACGGTTCAATTGTAAAAACTGCCGGTGTTGACAATGCTTTACTGTGGTTCTCCGGTCCGGCTGTTGTATTTGAATCCCAGGAGGAGACCTCTGATGGAATACTGAACGGGAAAATTAAGACAGGTGATATTGTTGTAATAAGATATGAAGGGCCAAAAGGAGGCCCCGGAATGCAGGAAATGCTCTATCCTACCTCATACCTTAAATCAAAAGGACTGGGGAAAAAATGTGCACTTATCACTGATGGCAGGTTTTCAGGGGGTACATCGGGATTGTCAATCGGACACATCTCTCCTGAGGCAGCCGCAGGAGGTGCTCTGGCATTAATCCGGGATGGCGATATTATAGAGATCAATATCCCCGAAAGATCAATAAATATTAAACTAACTGATAATGAGCTACATAAACGCCAAGGGGAAGAAGAAGCAAAAGGCAGTAATGCGTTCAAACCTCTGACCAGAAAACGCAAAATACCAGCTTCACTAAGAGCCTATGCAACATTTGTAAGCTCTGCGGATAAAGGAGCGGTGAGGATCGTTGAAGGAGGTTGAAGGAGGTTGAAGGGGGTTGAAAAGTTTAAGAGTATAATATAAAATAAGATTGCACGATTGCATGATAAATAAAAGAATATGAAACCTCAGAAAGTAACAAAACAGGCAAAAGTAAAAATTAACGATAAAGAAGAAATAACGGGTGCAGAG
>CAZOZU010000363.1:0-2882 GCA_964584355.1 uncultured Rikenellaceae bacterium | reverse complement strand
CAGCTGTTATTCTTTGTTTTTTGTATCAATGATTATGGTAACAGGACCATCGTTAAGTATTTCCACCATCATCATTGCTCCGAATTCTCCTGTTTCAACCGGCTTACCGAGAAGACCCGACAACACTGAGACAAACCTTTCATATAGTGGAATAGCAATTTCCGTTGGAGCAGCTTTAATATAAGAGGGCCTGTTCCCCTTTTTTGTTAAGGCATGTAGCGTGAATTGACTGATAACCATAATATCCCCTCCTGTTTCCATAACAGAAAGGTTCATCACACCATTGATGTCATTAAAAATACGAAGCTGTATAATCTTGTTCGCAAGCCATTCAATATCAGTATCACTATCTGACTCTTCAATTCCAATTAAGGCTAAAAGTCCGGGACCTATCTCAGATCTTAATTGATTTCCAATAGTAACAGAAGCCTTTTTTACACGCTGAATTACAGATCTCATAGATTTTATTATTGAGTCTGCAAATATAGCAATCAATCTTTAATACAACGAACCGAAAGACCTGTTACATTCATAGCACCAGCCCTTGATAAATTGCCGGCATTATTATAGAGAATTGCCGAATATGAAGATGAAGGCAGGATTGTTGATGTACTCCACCATTGGGCATTTAATCCAATGTTCATATATGTTCCTTCCTCATTTCTGTTCCCTCCGGGGAATGCAGTAAAACCGGTTTCATTAGTACCAGTATTAGTATCACCCCAGTAAGCAGTTCCGGCTTCTTTTAATTTATCTCCTGCAACACTCTCCCCACCAAGATAATTGGTAAGGATTATCCATTCCCCGTTAGTAGGAACATGCCAGCCGGATGGACATAATTTACCTGTATTTACAGTATACCAGTTATATAAAGCTCCGTAAGTCGACTTATATCTCTCATCGTTATTATCATACCAGCAATAACCCGGAGAAGAAAGATTCTTCCATTCTGTATTGTCGGTCACCAAAGGTATACTGATGCCATCGTTATAATGACTGGTTCTCAGGTTCTCCTGAAACCATATTTGAGTACCTATAGTAACAGAATGATATAGGTTATTATCGGCATCAGCAACAACATATGTTGTGAAAATCAGATCATTACTGTATGTTGTTCCCATCTCATTTGTTGTTTTGATCCTGAAATGATAAGTTGTCCCCGGTGTTAATCCCGCCAGATCTGTAGAGATAATTACAGTGCTGTTTCCGGTAACAGGACTTTGAGATGGAGTCACGCTGTTACCATAATCTGTAGTGGTACCCCATTCGAAAGTAATGTCAGTTTCTAAAAAGTTGGGATTCACCGAACCATTTAAGGTGGCTGTATTTAATGTCAGATCTGTAACTGTCTCTGCAAGGGCATCCGGCAGATTGCCGACCGTTGTAAATGTCATATCATCACCATATACTGTTCCAATAGAATTTTCAGCTTTGACCCTGAAATGATATGTTGTTCCCGGAGTTAATCCTGTTAATTCAGCAGTAATATTTACAGAAGAATCGCCTGTGACAGGACTTTGTACTGAAGGGATTATATTGCCATAGTCTGTTGAGCTTCCATATTCAAAATCGACTGTTGTTGATAACAGGCCGGGATTTACAGTACCGTTCAAAGTTACCGAATGAGCCTCGATATTTGAAGCATCAAGGGTATTTGAAGAAGGTTCATCTCCCAGCGTGGTGAATGACTCTGAATTTCCATATCCGGTCCCGCCGACATTTGTACCATAGGCTCTCACATAATAAAGAGTATTTGGTGAGAGTTCAGACAGACTGCTTGTAAAAGTTAATGATACTGAATCATCCCATGTATCAATAGTCAGATTATCCTCAATAGTCGGATTCTCTGTAGTATTCCAGCAAACTCCTCTTTCAGTAACATTAGCTCCGCCTTTGTCAATAATAGCCCCGCCTGAAACAGCTGTTGTAGTTGTAATCTCCGTAACAGCAGTTGTTGACACAACAGGAGGTACCGGCTCTTCTGTACATGAGAAAAATCCTGGAATTAACAGGAATACGATTGATATTATAAATAATCTTTTCATTTTATAAGGTTTAAATGTCAGAAAGATCAGCTTCGTATTCAGCCTGCCGGGCTTCCCAAAGCTCATCAGTAAAAAGATCCCAGTAAATTGAATACCTCCTGTCATAAAAAGTATAAAATGGTCTCATTTCAACATCACGGGGTTTGCCTGTATTTTCCGTATAGAATGTATTTATCTTACCTTCAACAGGTTTCATCCATTCTGAAGGATTCCTGTCATCGGTCATCATAACCGGTACATACATTATATCTCTTGGTACTGTATCATTAACCGGACCCAGATCTCCTGCCATTACAAGCGGGCCGTACATTACTGCAACCCTGTTGCTGTCGTCGGGCATTGCTTCCAGGCGAAGTGAAAACGGAATACTCACTTCCACAATGTCTCCGTTTTTCCAGGTTCTGTCGATAGCAACAAAAGATCCCGGTTGCTCTTTCACGCGTTTCTTTTTCCCGTTTATATTTATTTCAATGCCGTTTTCTGCCCAGTGAGGATACCTTATTTGCAATGTAAGTTTCTGAGTGGAATCACACTTAAATTCAAGGGAAGTACCATGCTCTTCGGGGTATAAGGTATTTTGAATTATTGAAATTCCTCTCTCTTTCCATGTTAGTTCAGAGGCAATATATTGAAATACAAATAGTTCATTATCATTATGATAGTAAATATTTTTTCCATATTTTGAATGATTTTCCATGCCTGTTCCTATACAGCAGGTAAACCATTCAGGATCCTGGAAATCTTTATAACCTCCCATATCGAGTGAGAGATTATAAACAACATGGCCGTTTTCCGGATGCTGAGAGGAAAGGATATGATTGAAAAGAGCTCTTTCAT
>CAZOZU010000362.1:0-2890 GCA_964584355.1 uncultured Rikenellaceae bacterium | reverse complement strand
GAAAATAAATAGGGAGAAGAAGAAATTTATTGGTCTTCAGAATTTAAGAATAGAAAAGTTTTTGAAAAAGCCAAATATGAATTATCAATAAGGAAATCAAAACAATTTAAATATAAAATTGAAAAAGATCAAGATGGATTTAATTATATAGGTGTGTATTATGATTATGAAATTGGGTTGAGTTTTATGAATTCATTTAACAATGAACCTATATTTTTATAAAACAGGATTTTGTATAAACTTATAATTGATCATATAAGCAATGATAATTAATTAATACAATAATATGTATCATACAAAACTATGTTATGATACAGTTACTGGTGGAATATTTTGTGCCGGTAGAGGAAAAACCGAACAGATATGTATGTTTTTATCGGATATAACACCATCTTTTTGTCCTTTATTCAGGACAATATTAAAATATTAATGTACGAATAAATGGACAATTTGTATAAAAATTCACAGGATTATCAAATCACTGCATTACAGGCAAACCCGAATCCCGTGACAGTCAGAGAAACGTTTTTTTAAATCAATTGCGCAATTCCGGTCATAAAGTAGATTTGCCGGAATCACAACATGATTTTTTGGTTGACGGAAAATATATTGTTGAGATTGGAGGGAAAAACAAAACCGTAACCGACAAGAAGGTTTTCGTTGCTGCAGATGGTATTGAAACAGGTTGGGCAAATACAATCCCGCTTTGGATTTTTGGGTTTCTTTACTAATAAATATACCGGTATCATGCAAATCATACAAACCATAATACAATTCCCGGATATCCGGTTACAAGCACGTGATGCACATAAGCTCCGGGGTTTTTTCGGGTAACTGTTTAAGGAACATTCGCAGGTATTGGCAAAAAACATACAGCAAAAACAAATTGAACTGACAGTAAACAAACAGTTGTATAATTACTCGTTTAAGAGTCTATGGATGGCGTTGAACCAGGATAATTTCAGAAAATATTCCCAAATGAACGAAAGTGAAAAAAAGAACTTCCTGAACCGGCAGCTACAGAACAATATCCTCAGTTTTTACAAAGGTCTTTCGTTCCGAACCGGTGAACGGGTAATGCTTTCAGAACCACATCCAGCAGAATAAGGATTGCGATATTGGATTTATATCTTTAATTAGGACGTACTCCCAGTTTAATTAATCCGTTGATAAGCCCGCTTAATCTCTCTTCACGATCTTCTTTGGGATGAGTACATATCATTTCTATACCGGGGGTATTCTGATCTACTATTTCAAGATAGCTCCGTAATGTTATTATGCAATTGGGATCTAAGCGGAAAAGGTCGAACAAACGACTGTCGAGAACATCATTATATGCTTGCTTCGAAGGTGATGGTGTTAATTGAGCCAGTACATCATCACACTGGCCATTGGACATCAAATGTTTACAACCTGTGCAAATATCATCTGCTCCGATCACTAACCTGATATTCAAATCGAGGCCGGATAATAATTTTGGGGCTATTATGTGTTGGGAATGGCCATACGGATGGGGTTGATATTGTATATTATTCCCATGACCTGTTATAATATCAATAATGTGGTGTGGCCTTAGTTTCATAATAATTTCCTGTTCACTCATAACTTAATTGATTTTTAAAATAATCCGAAACTTAAAATAGCTCAAGTTGATCCAAGTCTTTTGTCTCTTTTGTTTTTATCTGAGAAGCTTCTGTTTCTATAAGTTCCTTTTCGATCTCATCCAGGAAATGACTCTTAAGCTGGATTAATTCTTTTCCCATTAAAAACCTTTTCCGGGCATATGTAAGGAACAGGTAGTTCTTGGCACGGGTCATACCGACATATAAAAGACGTCTTTCTTCTTCCGGGTCTGCGGCTCTTTTTTCGAACAGGGAATAAGGTATCAGGTTATCTTCGCAGCCTGTTATAAATACACAGCTGAATTCCAGTCCCTTGGAAGCATGAAGGGTCATAAGATTTACAGCTTCAATTTTTGGTTTCCAGGTATCGATCCCGGTTCCAAGCAAGACATGTTGAAGAAGTGACTCTTCATCACCATCATATTGTTCTGTAATTTCCGCCAGCATGGTTTGAATGAATTCATTTTCTTTAATCTGATTATGAAAGCAGATGCTGATGATAGATTCCAGCTTGTTTTTCAGAGGTTTTCCTTCACAAATATTTTTTAATTCCTGAAGTTTTGTGTCGTTTATTTTTAATTGTTTCAGAAGCCTTGATTTTAAAATACTGTTACCCGGATTTGAGATCATTCTGTAGATGTCCAGTACCGACTTAATAGGTTCCTGTTTAAGGGAAGACTCTTCTCCAATCTTCTGGTAAGGAATATTATGATCGTTGAGTGCTTTTTCTATTACTGGCATTTGCCTGCTGATCCTGCATAAAATCACAAAATCCGAAAGACTTTCGATTTCCTCATATTTTGTGCCTTCGGCAACCTGGCTGTCAATTGAAAAGAATCCCATCCCGCCTATCATCTTTTCTATATTACGTGCAACGAATTCCGCTTCGCTTTTATCAGTCGGATTTTCAGAGGTTTTGATTCTTACTCCTTTCTGTAATCCTTCGAGGAGTTTCTGATCTGTTTTCAAAACATTACCTGAAGCTTTGAGTATTGAGTCGGAACAACGATAGCTTTTCTTTAGTTTATATACAACAGCATCATTATAATCATCCCTGAACATCTGAATATATCCGACATCCGCTCCACGGAATCCGTAAATTGCCTGATCAGGATCCCCGATCACAAACAGATTTGAACCCGGTTCAGGCATCAGCATTCTTATTAATGTGTATTGAGCATGGTTAATATCCTGATACTCATCAACAAGAATCCATTCTGTTTTAGTTCGGAATTCGGACAAGATGTTGCTATTGTCTTGAAACAGAT
>CAZOZU010000361.1:0-2896 GCA_964584355.1 uncultured Rikenellaceae bacterium | reverse complement strand
CTACTGCGGCGTTTTTGGTCCAGGGAACATACTTCCCCGAGTCGCTATTCCAGATCATATCTCCCATGTCGGCAAAAGGATATCTGGTTATAGGGTTTTCAGTAGTCTGAAATCCTCTTGCCTGATTTACCGGATCAATCAATAAGCCATAATTCCAGGGACTCAATGGATAGATCTCCCAGTCGACACTCCCCTTATAACTGAAGTTGTCATAGTTTATCCTGACGTTTTTATATTCCTTGTCAATTCTCAGTGAAAGATAGAGCGAACCGCGAAGCAATGATATTGCACCATTATATCTTTTTTCAGTTCTTATTTTCATGGGGATCATCATATCAATAACATCTCCATCATTCCATTTTTCGCTGAGTTTTACCGTTGTTCCGGCTACCGGTGCTATTGATTTACCTTTGAAATTTATTGTTACAGAATCTGCCCAGCCGGGGATCCTAAGATAAACGGGGAATCTGACCTGATCAACACTGTTAATTGTGAATTTAATGTCGCCGCTGAAGGGGTAATCTGTCTTTTCAGTTATTGTTATTTCAGTTCCGGTGCCTACTTTCGTTTTTACTGTCGAAGGACTGTATACTGCTGCCATCAATCCATTATCATTTGTTGCCATCCAGAGATTCTGTGTGAATTTAGGCCACCCCTGGTGCATATTGGCCAGGCAGCATGCAAAATTTGGCATCAATCCATATATATTGGAATATTCGCCGTTAGTGCTCCAGTTTCGTTTTTCACCATTCACAAGCACCTGGTTTGATTGCTGGTCATACTGATGTGCCCACATATCAGGTGTGGTTGTTCCAGGTAATGCATTGAATGTCAATAATTCCAGTCTGTCAGCAAGAGAGTTGTCACCGAGTATTGCGTAAAGCTCCCCAAGCGAAAACATATATTCGACCACTGCACATAATTCAGTACCACGGTCGGGACTCTTACCTGAAAGATGTTCATCGCCGGAGAATCTCCCACATACCTGTCCATGGTTAAGATCGTATTTTTCAATTCCGGCAAAAACTGCATCTTTATATCTTTCATCAAATGATTGCTGGTACCACAACCCGGGATATTTGATTGCCATTGCGTTATTTACAACATGGGCTGTTAATCCTTCAGGACCCCAGTTAAGAGGGATTCTCCTATCTGACCAGGCTGCAGAATCCCAGGGGAATTCTTCATAATATGTTGTCCAGTCTGAACTGTTTTCATGTATCGATTTAATTGTCTCAAGGATCCATGGTTCACCTGTCTGCCTGAATAACCAGTATCCGGTGACCGCATTTTCCATTGCCCTGACTCCTCTCCACTCCTTATCAGGCCAGTCAGGCGGAGTATCATGCAGATACCTGAAATATTTTTCAAGAACCTCTCTTGCTCTTATATCACCGGCAGCTTCATAGTATTGCATAAGAACCTTATTAGCTACTGCAAGAGGCCAGCGGTCTTTGTTCTTTGCCGGGCCATACCATCCGGTATCGGTTGAACTTGCCAGGATAGGTTCGATCCATGTTTCCACTTTCTTTTTAAGAGATTCATCATCAAGAAGATATGCCAGAGGAACGAGGCCGTCGAGGAAATAGGGTCCTCTTTCCCAGGCTTCTCCATCGCCACCCCGCCATGATGAGTTGACAAGATCGGGCCAGAAATCATCAAGATTACCTGTCAGTCCGGCCGCCTGGGCTTCCAGCTGTGACCTGAGCCAGCCTTCCGGCTTTATTGAACCAAGTGGTAGCTTAATATATGCGTTCTTCTTCAACGGTTCAGGATTACCATTGTAATATAGATTATTTTTTCTTCCGTTACATCCTGAGGATAGAATGAAACCAGACAACAGAATAAAGATCAAAATATTTTTCATAATCTTAAAATTACGTATTTTATTAAAAAATAATTAGTTACACAGAGTTCCACAGAGGTCTCACAGAGCTACACAGAGAAAACTCTCAGTGGATCTTAGTGTCTCCTTTGTGACTCTCTGTGTAAGTTTTTATAACTCATTTAATTGTAATTTAGGATTGATGCTTTGTTTAATATCAACGCATTCGATTACCTGCAGCATGTCGAACCATGCAACCCCTGCAGAGGGCATCTGCAATATGACATTTGCTTTTGCAGATTGATTATCATCATAGGGAATTGTGATAACTGTCACAAATTCCTCCCACTTATCACTCATTTTAAAACTCTTTTTTCCATACCCGTTTAGTGAAAGCTCAAAATACTGAGGTTTATCAATTTCACTGGCAGGAAATCTCTGTTCAGGGTCAGCTTTTGCCCTTATTGAAATAAGATATGATTGTCCCTGCATTACAGGTATCGGGAAGAACCTGAGTTTAATACTGCCATTCTCTTTTGGCGTCACCATCCTTATAGAATGCTGACCTTCAATGTGTTCCCTTGGATCAAGAAAATATGTTGCTCCCCTGTCTCCTCCGTTTCGGGCATAACAGGATGCAGGAACACCCGGATTAGTAATATCTTCAAAACCTGGATCAGCCAGCAGATTTCCTGGAAATGGCTTCAGAGAATCAACCAGCAATCCTGTTTCTAATAAGTAAACCTGAGAACCAAGAGGAGGGAGCTGATCTGTAAAATATCCTGACGTAACCTTCACTAAACGGTTTTCAAATAATACTTTTGCCTTACCTGACAATTGCCGGGAGATTCTGTATTCAGCCTTCTGATGAGTATTTGTTTTATTTACTGACAAAACCATTAGCTGGCCTCCATGAAGATAAGAGTTTACAAGTACATTTCCATTACCCGATCTGACAGGTATAGTCTCTTCATCTGATAGCAGCCATGGAGTTAATTCTGCAATTTCAACAGCCATCCGTCCGCATTCACTCCAGGCGGATGTCGATTTTGGGAACAGGTTAAGCCCTTG
>CAZOZU010000360.1:0-2897 GCA_964584355.1 uncultured Rikenellaceae bacterium | reverse complement strand
TACTTTTCAGACAAATTCGCTTTTTATGTAGTTAATTAACAGCATGTTACAAAATCCGTCACTCTCTTTTAAATTTAACCCCGCAAGACATTGATCTTACGGGATTTGCATCTAAAGGATGTGGTGCCACGTGCACCATATGAGTCTTTGCGAATAATTCTGATTGCCCGATAAATTGGACGTTTACGAATGCAGCTTGTAGATTATCACATAACTAGCTTCTTGTATGAAATTCTATTTATTAGCTTTGATACAATAATAATTCATTTAAAATGAATAATCTGGCTTAGTTTTTGCTGTAAAATCTATAGTACTAATCCTAAAATAATGAGAAAGATAACTTTAATGCTTGTCTTTTCTCTTGCTTTGTATTCCTGTGAAAAAGATGATTTTGTTCCGGAGGAAAACTATGGACAGGATACAACAGCTAAAATAAAAACCAAATACATTTTTGCTTCATCTACTGATAGTGTGCCATATAACTATGTATCTTATTGTTACGATGAATATTGGAATTTGATCAAGGAATTAATTTCCAGTTATCCTGAACCTGGCTTTGCTTCTTATACATATAAATACTCTGATAAAGGATTATTATTAAATAAAAAATATTACGCAATGGAAGGGATGAACTTTCCTGACCAGACAGAATCTGATTTTACTTTAATAACTGAAAGCATATATAGTTACTCGAAGAACATTAAAACTGAAATTAAATATTTAAAAAATACATTAAGAGATAGTGCAATTTATACTTATTCAAATAATCTCTTAATTTCTGAATACCATTATTATTTACAGGATAATTGGGTCTGGAGCAGAATTTATGAATATGATACTGACAACAACTTAATAAAATTTACTGATAATCCTGATGGTATCTGTACTGTCAATACATATGACGGCACAAGAATTTTAAAATCAACTGAATATGACCAAAATGGGTCAGTGCTGATTGAAATAACCTACACATATACAGAATCTGATGGTAATTTAATCGTTGAATCTTACTATGATGGTTTTAATGGAGAATTTCTTTCTGATAAAACAACATATAAAGACGGGAATATTATTGAGTATATTAAATATCATCCGACCATGCCTGGAGAGTGGTACTGCTACAGGTATGAATATTATTAATATAATAACTAAACCATTTAGGCTTATTATTGATAACTAATACTGAATTATCAAGTAAACAATGAAAAGAATAGTGCTCATTTTAGTAATTATTTTATTTGTATCATGTTCTGAAAAAGAAGATTATGATGATATCTTTCTGGACATTACATATACTCAGTGGTATCTTACAAGGACTAATTGGGGTGGTGGAATGGTTAACCTGAAAATCGAAGGTTCAACCAATGGTGATAAAGTAACAATAAGAACTTATGGAGATGGCAAGATATCTGACAGAAATATTGAATTAGATTCAAAAAAAAAATTCTATGATGATGTTGTAATTTCCTTTACAGCCATGTCAGTCCCAGGTAATGAATTTGAAAGTAATACGAAAGTTATGGCTTACAGGGATATGGACACATTAACTGTTACTTTAAATAGTGGTAAATTAAAATATTGATAAATACGATATTAGGAAAAAATCAATCGATATTATTCTTGATACTCCTTTTTTATCCTGTGAAAAGGAGAATGATGGTGGGTTTGATTATTATGATGAATATTTTATCCGTATAAAATAGGTAAAAAATATATTTGGGCTGAATCAATACCATGAAATCATATATTGATCGATATAAGTATTATTTATTACAAACAGTAAAATTTCACTTCATCTTATTGCTCTTTATTTTCTTTGCATCCTGTTCAAAACAGCCCGAATATGAAGAATACTTAATACAAGTCGATAGCCTTACTATTATTTACCCTGATGCATTTTTATATAGTGGATTGTTCGAGATCAATCTTTATGGAACAATTAGTCCCAACGGATGCTCAAGTTTCAGTCATTTTAATATTTCCAGACAAAATCAGGATGTAATCATTGAGGCATGGAAAAGTGTTCACATCAATGCAACCGTTTGTCCTGCCGTTATGGTATATCTAAACCATAATATCCGTTGTAATCGGGATACATTACCCGAAACCTTTATAATTAAAGTAAAGCAACCGGATGGGTCATTTCTGGAAAAGCAAATGAAATAAACGAACACACATGAAAGACAAAATTTGTTCTTGTCGAATTACAGCATCTACTTATGGAATATTAGTTGGATTAGCAGGAATTATGCATGGTGTTTTTGAAATTCTTCAAGGATATACATCGCCAGATAGTCTATTAAGTCCTGCTATCGGACCATCCCAGAGATTTTGGGAATATGGTACATTACATGCTTTAACTGTATTCCCTAATTACTTTATTTCAGGTGTATTAGCTGTAATTTTTGGTGTACTTGTATTTGTTTGGGCATTTTTATTCATTGAAAAAAAATATGGAGCTGGAGTACTAATGCTTCTTTCCGGGATATTATTTATTGTTGGAGGAGGTTTTGCTCCAATATTTACTGCTATACTGGCGAGTCTTATCGCAACACGCATTAATAAACCATTATTGGTCTGGAAAAAAGTGGTTCCACACATAGTGCAGATGTCTTTGTCAAAATTGTGGCCCTGGACATTGATAGCATTCGTTCTTATATTCATTATTACTGTTGCAATTGCGGTTTTTGGTTGGCCTTTAACATTATTTATTAATTCAACTTCTGTTATAGTTTATTACCTGAATATTCTCTCTTATATAATGTTGTTTTTAATGATAATTTCTGTATTTGTTGCCTTAAGAGAATTCTTAAATTTCCTACGAATCCTATAGACCCTAAATCCTATTTTTTTAAAGAAGGTTCCATTCCATCCCGTACTTCTCCTGTAAAAATGGG
>CAZOZU010000359.1:0-2903 GCA_964584355.1 uncultured Rikenellaceae bacterium | reverse complement strand
AAGGAGCACCATCAGGTTTTTTTGCTGAGAACTTCAATGATAAAAAATGGGATACGATCCATGTCCCATCAAACTGGGAGATGCAGGGCTTTGGCGATCCTCTCTTCAGGAATGTCAAAACACCCTTTCCTCCAAACCCGCCATTTGTCCCGAAAGAGTATAATCCGACAGGCTCATATAGAAAAACTTTTATCATCCCCTCAGGCTGGAAAGATAAGGAGGTATTCCTGCGAATGGAAAAAACGGCGTCCGCTTCTTTTGTCTGGATAAACGGCAAAGAGATCGGCTATAACGAAGGCGGACAGGAACCGACAGAATACAATATCACCAGATATATCAGGACCGGTAAAAACACAGTAGCTGTTCTTGTGACAAAGTATTCCGATGGATATTATCTCGAAGACCAGGACTACTGGCGACTGGCAGGTATATTTGATGATGTGTGGTTATTTGCAGCACCTGAAGCACATATCTTCGACTGGTATGCAACAACTGACCTCGATGATGATTACAGAAATGCAAGGCTCGACCTGTTGATAGATTTGAAGAACTACTCTTCTTCAACCATCAATGATCTCTCTGTTAAGGCCACACTTTATGACAATGATAAGAAGATCATAGAAACCATGGTCTCTGAGAAATTCGCAGTAGCACCTTCGGATAAACATACAGTTAAGTTTTCGAATGATATAAATGAGCCGGCAAAATGGTCGGCAGAGTATCCTAATCTATACACTCTGATTTTTGAATTAATTGATAATACCGGAAAAACTGTCGAAGTCATTAACGGCAGGATAGGATTTAAGGAGACAGAGATAAGAAACCAGGTCTTTTATCTTAACGGAGTACCTGTAAAGCTGAACGGGATAAACAGTCATATGCAGCATCCGATCCTGGGGCATACGATGGATGAAGCCACCATCAGGAAAGATATGAGTATCTTTAAACAATTCAATATCAATTGTATACGAACTTCACATTACCCGCCGGTGATAAGATATCTTGAGCTGGCCGATGAGTATGGTATATATGTGGTTGATGAGACAGGTGATGAGTCGCATGCCACACAGTATGTTTCGGAGAACAAAGACTGGGAGGGGATGTACCGTGAAAGAGCAAGAAAAATGGTCCTGCGCGACAGGAACCATCCTTGTGTACTTTTCTGGAGTGCCGGCAATGAGAGCGGTGAGGGAGATAACATTTGTGCTGTTATTGATGAGGGTAAGAATTATGACCTTACCCGTTTCTGGATGTATGGCGGAAATGCCTTCGCTCATCATTGTGAGGATATCATTGGGCCTAGGTACCCGCATTTATACAGTCTGATCACAAATGTTTTTCTTGTTCCCGACAGTATCGACCCGCGACCCTCTTTTCTTGATGAATATGTTGCCGTTACAGGTAACGGAGGAGGGGCATTCGATGATTATTGGGACGCTTATTACAAAAGGAAATAACCAGTTCGGACTTCACCAGACCGGTAAGGATAAGCTCGAGTTCTATATTACAACGATAAACAAAGAAACGGTGCAGATATCACTTCCGGATAACTGGGAGAACAACTGGCATTTTGTGACGGCACATTATGATGGTAAGGAGATATATATAACAATCGACGGTGCAGAAAGCGAGCAAAAAGTTGTTACAGGCAGAATAAAAAATACACCATTTCCGGTTAACATCGGGAGGAATGTAGAGATTCACGGGCAGGAGACAGACGTTTATATATGTGATGCAATAATTGACCAGATAGTTATATTTGATAAATATGTAAATGCTGCATCACTTAAATCACCATCTGATGACCTGAAGAAAGAGGCTGCCTTGTGGCTTGACTTTGAAGAGGTAACCACGAATGGCGAGTTTTTCAGTTATGGGATAGGTGCGAGAACTTATGGTACTATATGGCCCGACCGCAGGCCGCAACCCGAAATGTGGCAGATAAAGAAATCAGGTCAGCCCGTATCTGCAAAGCTATTATCAGATGAAAAAGGTATTGTTGAAATAACTAACCGATATCTCTTTACAAACCTGGATGAATTAAAGACTATATGGATGTTAAAGGCTGATAATGATATAATTGAAACAGGCGAATTAGTGCCGGATATTGCTCCACAGGAATCGGGTAAGCTAAATATTCCTTTTCATAAGCCGGAAATTAAAGAGGGTGTTGAATACCGCCTGTTATTAAGCTTCCGGCTTAAAGAAGAAACAGTATGGGCCGATACCGGATTTGAAATTGCATGGGAAGAGCTTGAACTGCCATGGTACAAGCCTTTTACAGATTCCGGGAAACCTCCCGCCGGATCCCTGACAATAAACGAGAAAGATGGATCCCTTACCATAACCGGCGAGGATTTCAGGTATGTTTTTGACAATAGGAAAGGCCTCCTGGTATCATTACAGGTATCAGGCAGGGAGATGATTAACAGGGGTGCTCAGCTTAATGTATGGCGTGCACCGCTGGCCAATGAAACGGATGAATGGACATTCTGGTCAGCGAATATAAAACACAGATCTAATATCTTCGGACGCTTCGCCGGTACAGAATGGTATGGACGTGGTCCGCAGGAAAATTACCCCGACAGGAAAAGTGGTTATAAGACCGGAGTCTATAAATCGACTGTGAATGATATGTCTGAACCGTATCTCATTCCACAGGATCATGGTCTCAGGACGGATAACAGATGGGTGAGGCTTACTGACAGTGAAGGAATTGGACTTGAGTTCAGTGGAAACAAACTGTTCAACTTTAATGTATATCCGTTTTCAACTGATAATCTGACAAAAGCTCTTTATACTTACCAGCTTCAGCCGGCTGAAGCTGGTACTGTTAATTTTGACTATGCTACCAGTGGGGTGGGATGCACAGCTGTATCAGTATTTCCTGAATATCAGGTTAT
>CAZOZU010000358.1:0-2905 GCA_964584355.1 uncultured Rikenellaceae bacterium | reverse complement strand
TCAGGAAAATATTATGATCATAAATATATTACAAGCCCGCTGGCCGATGAATACAAAGACAGGTTCCATACGTACACTACTGAAGAGATAAATCCCGTTGATGGTTATTATGAGATAGATGAAGATACCGACGGAGATATCGATTATGATTTCGAGAACAGTGATTTCAATTACCAGTTCTTCCTCTCAAACCTGGTAATCAGGTGGGAATATAATCCCGGTTCCTCGATCTATCTTGTATGGAGCCAGTCACGAAATTTCTTCAACCAGTCGGGTGAGATGGATTATTTCAACGATCTTGGCGACCTGTTCAACAGGGATAATAATATACCTCATAATGTTTTTCTGGTTAAGTTCAGCTACCGGTTTGGTTTGAATTAGATACAAAACAGACAGTATGAGGCTATAAGGCTGCCCCGGGGGAGGCGGCCTTTTTTTGTGAGGGGGAGAAGAGGGGAAAGGGAGAGGGCGTGAAAACCGTGCTTCGCCATCCGTAGTCCCGATCCCGGGCACACGGGACAAAATCTGGTAACTCTCTGTGTAACTCCGTGAAAAACTCTGTGTGACTCCCTGGTTAAAAAAATTTGTCTTTATTTGCAGTAACCAAATCATACTCATATGAGATTCTTTTCAATTATACTGGGATTGTCAATTACAATCACCCTGTCAGCACAAAAAGATAAACCAGCTTACAAGATATTTACTAGTGAAGGCAAAAAAGCCGATTACGGAGATATACTGAAAGAAGCAAAAAAAACCGATGTAGTATTCTTCGGAGAGCTTCATGATAATCCAATTGCACACTGGCTCGAACTGGAGTTGACAAAAGATCTCTATACAGAGAAAGGGAAGGATCTTGTTCTGGCTGCCGAGATGTTTGAATCTGACAATCAACTTCTTATAGACGAATATTTTTCAGGTCTAATAAAGGAATCCTCCTTCGAAAGTGAGGTAAGATTATGGAAAAATCACAAGACAGACTACAAGCCCCTGCTGGATTTTGCAAGGGACAGCGGGTTGAAATTCATTGCATCCAATATACCACGAAGATATGCTTCAGTTGTCAACTCAGGAGGATTTGAGGCACTTGACAGTGTAACTCCGGAAGGATTGAAATATATTGCACCCTTACCAATTGAATATGACCCTGAGCTGCCCTGTTACAAGGATATGCTTTCCATGGGCGGCGGTGCCATGGGACATGCAACAGAGAACCTCCCCAAAGCACAGGCCATTAAAGATGCCACCATGGCTCATTCCATTGCAAAGAACAGACAGGTAGGCGAAACAGTTATCCATTATAATGGCAGCTACCATTCCGACCGATATATGGGGATAATCTGGTATCTGAACAAATATTCACCGGGATTGAAAATCACAACCATTGCTACAGTATTTCAGGATGACATTAAAAAGATTAATGATGAAAACCTGGGGCTGGCTGATTTTGTGGTGGTTGTTCCAACATCAATGACCAGAACATATAAATAAAAGCTCAAAGGCACAACGGTACAGCATAGGGCACAGAGCTTGAGTGTTCGAAACATTCCCTTGCTGGCGCGGATTTATAATCCGTGCCTCTTCATGCTTTGCCATCCGTAGTCCCGAATTCGGGACAAATGATGGTAATCTGCGGTTAATTTCTTAATATAATTTGCCAATATGTAATTTATGTTTTGTATATTGCATATTGTAATTTATATTTTATCAATTCAACAGTCATGAAAATACCGTCCACACCGTTCCCTACAACCGGTTATTATGGTCCTAAATATTTCTGTAACCGTGAAAATGAGACAAAAACACTTCTTGAGAACATCAGGGGAGAATCTTCAACGATACTAACAGCACAACGTAGAATAGGAAAGACAGCACTCATAATGCATGTAATTGGTAAGCTTCCTGCAGGAACCAGCGGCATTTATCTTGACATTCTCCCCACTGAAAATATGAATGATTTCCTAAATGAGTTTGCATCGGCTGTAATAAGGGATGTCAATGAAAAAAGGTATCCAGGGAAAAAACTCTGGGATTTTATAAAATCGCTGAGACCTTCCCTTACATTTGATATGCTGACAGGAGCTCCGCAGGTCTCGTTCACTGTAAAGGAACAGGAAATTAACCGTCAGATTGAAGCAATAATTCAGTTTCTGGAAAAGCAGGATGAGAAATATGTGATTGCTATTGATGAGTTCCAACAGATACTGAAATACCATGAAAAAAACAGTGATTCATGGTTTAGAAGTGTAATACAGAAATTAAAAAATGTAGCCTTTATATTCTCGGGAAGCCAGCAGCATCTGATGAATGAACTGTTCACAATCCCTTCCAGACCCTTCTATAACAGTGCGAGAATGCTGAAAATCGTAAAAATAGATCATGATAAGTATAAGTCATTTATATTGAAGAAAATGACTGAAAACAGTATTACAATCACTGAAGATACTATAAATCATATACTTGAATGGACAGATCATCATACTTTCTATGTTCAGTTGCTCTGTAACAGGGTATTTCTTAGAGGTAACCAGGAGATAACTGAAAATGACTGGAAAGATGAGGCAGAAAATTTACTTCTGGAGCAGGAACCGGTTTTCTTCAATTACAGGGGAATGCTTACCTCAATTCAGTGGAATCTGTTAAAAGCCACAGCACTTGAGAATGAGCTTTATGAACCAACAGGATATGAATTTATATCAAAGTATGATATTGGAAATCCTTCAACTGTTCTAAGAACACTTCAGGCATTATTAAAGATGGAATTGATCTATTTTGATTATAATGCAGATGGTATAAAATACTATAAAATGAATGATCTGTTATTCCGAAGGTGGGTGGAAACAAGGGAATAATTATAACGGTGCGATGGTACGACGGTACGGCGGTGTGGCGCTATTAAGTCCCA
>CAZOZU010000357.1:0-2905 GCA_964584355.1 uncultured Rikenellaceae bacterium | reverse complement strand
ATCAATAGTAAAAATACCTTTTGTACTATATTCATCCTTGATATTTGTAATTATTTCAGGATAATCTGTATATAGCCTTCCTAATTGGTCGTACTCTTCCAGCAGGGTTGTACGTAACCCATTCTTGTATCCTATTCTGGCTTTTATCTTGCCTGTTCTGTAATACTGTTTTTGTATTCCATCAACAGTGTCATTTTTAAAAGGAGTTGTTCTGAATGGTTGTCCCTCAAGGTAATACCATACAGCTGAGTCTTCACGCAAACCATTTTCATACCAGAAGGTTTGATACAATTGCCCGCTCTGGTAATATGTTTTCATCAAACCATGGCGAACTCCATTTTCAAATGTTATCTCCTTAAGCAAGCGTCCGCTATTCATATACTGCTTAATTCCTGTATATCCTGTGTCAGGAACACTTACAGTATCAATGCCTGAGATTGAGTCTTTTTTTCTCTGGCTTTTTCCGGTGCAACCTGCCATTATTAAAACTGACAGGACAATAACGAAACAAGACGAAATTATTCTCATGGCGGTATATTTTTTAAGACATTAATTCAATGTTGTATTTATAAAAATTTCAAGTATCGTGGATTCCATTAAGGGTTCCAGTACAATATCTTTTATCATTGCTGGAAGAAGTACTGTTTCTCCCCTTATTACGGGTTCTGATTTGCCATCATAGCGTATCATAAGCTCCCCTGTTGTACAAATGTAAATAACAAAAGAATCAAAAAGGTTATAGTCTTTAATAACTGGTTTATTAAAGTTTATCACATTTGTTGTAAAAAAATCGCAGCTTACAAGATTCTCTGTCCTGTTCAGTACAGGTTCTTTTGATATCTTGTTATTAACCGAAGCATTAAAATCAATTACATCGAGTGCAAGGTCAGTGTGTAGTTCTCTTGGCTGTCCATTAGATCCTATTCTGTTCCAGTCATATATCCTGTATGTAATATCTGAAGTTTGCTGTATTTCTGCAAGGAGAATACCTGCACCAATAGAATGTATCCTGCCTGCAGGTGTAAAAAAAGCATCACCGGCTGCAGGGTTCTCTATATTCATGAGTCCAGCTACCTCTCCGGCACTCAATGCATCAATATATGTTTCTTTATTGATATTATCCCTGAATCCTGTATATATTCTGGAGTTATCTTCACTCTCAAGGATATACCACATCTCTGTTTTTCCGTATGCTTTGTGTCTTTCCCTTGCAATGGTGTTGTCAGGATGAACCTGAATTGAGAGATCTTCCCTGGCCTCAATCAACTTGATAAGAAGAGGAAATTCATTGCCAAACTTGTCGAAAACAGTATCGCCAGTCAGATCACCCATATATACTTCAATAAGTTCCTCAATATTATTTCCTGCAAGAAAACCGTTACTTGCCACTGAAAGATTATCAGAAATGGCGGATAATTCCCAACTTTCTCCATATTTAAGTGTGGGGTTGCCTTTTTTATTATAACCTGTTACCAATTTGTTGCCACCCCAGACTTTCTCTTTGAGCAATGATTCAAATTTCAGTGGATATAATTCTGACATGGATAGATTGTAAGTTAGTATATTTTAGTCCTTATCGCTTTAGTACACTTCAAACTTTTGATTATTTTTGATAAGAACTAATATTACAAAAGTACAAATAAATGCTTATAGTAGGAATAGCAGGTGGTACCGGTTCGGGAAAAACTACCGTGGTTAGTAAGCTTATGGAAGTACTGCCTGATGATCAGGTTGTTGTGATACCACAGGATGCTTATTACAAAGATAATAGCCATCTTCCGCTCGAAGAGAGACAAAAGATCAATTTTGACCATCCTGATTCTGTTGAGTTCAATCTGTTGATCGATCATCTGAAGGAGCTAAAAAAAGGAAATCCGGTAAATATGCCAATCTATTCTTACCTTACCTGTATTAGATCACAGGATTCTGTTTTAATACAACCTGCAACAGTGGTTGTGGTAGAAGGTATACTTATACTTTGTGACAGTGGATTACGAAATATGTTTGATATAAAAGTATTTGTCGATGCTGATGCCGATGATCGCCTGGGAAGGGTAATTCAGCGCGATATTGAAGAACGGGGACGTAATATACATATGGTTCTTGAAAGGTACCATAATACTGTTAAACCATCTCATCTTCAGTTTATTGAGCCATCAAAACGGTATGCCGATATTATTATACCGGGAGGAGGAAAGAATCAGGTTGGGATAGATGTACTTGTTACAATTATTGAAAGACACCTGCAAAAAAATAGTAGCCATGCTTAACGATATTAAAATTGAAGACATAATGTTCCTTGATATTGAAACTGTGCCGCAGGCACCTTCATTTGAGAGCCTTGATCCGGCATAGCAGATACTCTGGGAAAAGAAATCAAGGATTTACCGTTCTCAGGAACAATCAGCCGGAGAGGTCTATGAAAGAGCTGGGATCTATTCAGAGTTTGGGAAAATAATCTGCATATCTGTCGGATTCATAAATGAAAAAAATCCATTCAGCTTCAGGATCAAATCTTTTTACGGGGATGACGAAAAGAAGATCTTATCGGAGTTTTCAGATGTCCTGGTTAAGTACTCCAAGTCAGGGAAAGAGGCTTTGTTATGTGCTCATAATGGCAGGGAGTTTGACTTTCCCTATCTTGCCCGGAGAATGATTATTAACAAAATTGTGATACCCGATATACTTGATAATGCAGGGAAGAAACCCTGGGAGGTTAAGTTGCTGGATACAATGGATCTGTGGAAATTCGGAGATTATAAAAATTATACCTCACTTGATCTCCTGACATCAATTCTTGGTATCCCATCACCTTAAGATGATATTGACGGTAGTATGGTTGCCGGATTATATTATGACGAAAAGGATATTGCAAGAATAGTCAGATACTGCGAAAAAGATGTAT
>CAZOZU010000356.1:0-2915 GCA_964584355.1 uncultured Rikenellaceae bacterium | reverse complement strand
GGATCAATGTCATCTAGTCCGGATATTATTCTGAAAAATACTTCACTGGGAGGTACTTCACCTCAAGATGCTTTTGGTGAAGGTTCCGGAACGGAAAATAATGTTAGCCTTAGCGACAACGCCATTTTCGGGCAGCATAATTATCTGTACGCCAGGGTCAGAAACAGGGGCGGTGCAGTGGCAACTAACACACATATAAAACTTTTCTATTCTATTCCTTCGACTCTTCTGACTCCAGATCTATTAACACCTGTAGTTTTGCTGGATACTGTTTCTTTCAATCAGGTCGTGCCCAATGAGATGTCTTTCTCTGGAGATATACCGGCAAATAATAATTTAACAGTATCAAATGAATATGCATGGGATCCGAGCCCTATTGATACTGCTACACACTATTGTTTCGTGGGACTGGCTGGCAGCGATGAAGATCCGGCTCCCGATATTTCATTTCTGCACTCACTTACGTGGGAACAGTATTACAAATTTATCAGGAATAACAATAATGTTGTATGGCGTAATTTTAATATGGTAGCACTGCCTCCTCCTATTCCTGATCCACCACCTGCTCCCGACCCTGATCCGGAACCTGAACCTGCTCCCCAGCCTGATCCGGAACCTGAATCTGTTCCCGGGCAGATACCTTCCGGAAAGCTTCCAAAGAAAGGGTGGGTATTTGTTGATTTTATATCTCCCGGTTTGCCTCGCGAAAACAGGAATATGAATCTGGAAATAATATCCAAGCTCCCCAAAGATGCACTCGTAATGCTCCGGATGCCTGTAACATGGAAGAGAGATGTGTTCAGGGGTTCACCCTACATCAGAACCAGTATTAAGAGGAAAAAATGCTACAGGGATGTCAATCCTTACAGCAGGTCACAAATTAACAGGATTCCTTTTAAGGCAGATATCAGGACACCTCTGAGGCTTTATATTTATCTTCCACCAAAGCTGAGGACAAAAAATTATACTATTGCTGTAAGACAGCTTCTGGGAAGAGATGAAATAGGCAGGGTAACCTGGAAACTGACACCTTCACGAAGGAAAAAGTGAGCTTATGGCGAAATCTGTTCGGTTTGTCTGTGCTTTATCACACGGTGAATACCGGTTGATTAGCAGAAAAGACGTTCAAATGACAGCCTTCCCGGGTGATGGAATTATAAATGGCAAGCATCCGGCAGGATCATGGATCGAACTTCGTTCCAAAGAAGGAAAGACGCTATATACGAGGATCATACATGATCAGCCGGATGAACATGTTGAAGTTCGTTCCGATAGCCCTGATAAGCCATTAAGCTGGCAGAAAGCGAAAGGATTTGAGAGAATAATAACATTTCTTGTTCCTGCACTTGAGAATGCTGACCATCTTTTAATACTGAGGAGAAAGAAGGGAGAAGAGAGAAAAGATGCTGTAGAGGTTGGAAGATTCCCGGTAAAATACTGAATTAAATAGCTTTATAATGGGACTACTCGATGGCCAGGTTATTGGCAGTACATTGGTTATTGACCATGGACCGGTATCAAAGAGGTTTAATCTTGTGATTATCTCAGAAGGCTTTCAAATCTCAGAACTTGGCAATTTTGAATCTTTAACACAGGAGTTTATTGATTTTCTTTTCACATCTTCTCCATTCGATGAATTGAAGTGTGCATTTAATATCTTTAGGATAAATGTATCATCAACCGACAGCGGAGTTGATGATCCTGCATCGTGCGGAGGAGATGGAGCGATAAAGGCTACCCGTTTTGATGCCTCATTTTGCACCGGTGGCATTAGAAGACTTCTTTGTGTTGATACCCTGGCAGTAATGGATGTCGTTGAATCGATTATTCCTGAATGGCATCAGATACTTGTGATTGTGAATTCTTCAGTTTATGGGGGTTCAGGAGGAAGTGTTGCCGTAACATCAACAGGAATGAACTGGAAAAAGGTAGCACTTCATGAAATGGGGCATGTATTATTCGGACTAGCGGATGAATATCCTTACTGGCAGGGGTGCGGAATTGATACTTCAAGAAATAGTTATACAGGAGCTGAACCAATCTATCCAAATATAACAACTATAACAGATAGGCATACTATAAAATGGAAAGATCTTATCAGGTCCGATACATCTTTACCGACTACAATCAATTCCGACTGCAATAATTGCGACACACAACCGGATCCTTTTCCACCGGGAACCGTTGGAGCTTATGAAGGTGCCGGTTATTATCATTGCGGATTGTACCGACCCGAGTATAACTGTATGATGAAAAATCTCTCATCATTTTGTGTGGTTTGCAGCAAAGAGATTACCAGAACACTTTCAGTTTTTCTTGACGATTTTTATGCTCCTGTTTTCAAACCGGTTCCTGTATTGCTGGCCCTTGTATTGAAATTATTTCTATTGATTACTTTGATGATCCTGACTTTAATCTCCCCTTTGTCAGTAAAAATAAAATGTCTGATAAAGAAGATATTATTCATTATACATAACTGCACAAAAGGAAATGCTAATCCATGTAATTCAATATAATCATATAGTACTGAGGATAGTCTCTTTACCTTTTGTTTCAGACATTCCTTAAAAAAAACATGATTCTTTTTTTTCATTTAAGTTATAAACGGGCCTTTTAAAATATTAAAATACCCGTCTCGTCAAAAAAAAATTGACTCGGTTAATTTTTAAGTTTATATTACAATATATTTGTTTTCAATAATTTATTGTTATACATAGGCCTCAGGGTTAAAGGCCTTTGTGCCTTTACACCTTTGCGCTTTTGCGCCATAAAACCATTTAATCATGAAAACAAACCTCCTTTCCAGTAACACTTTTAGATCAAGAAAGGCCTTCGGGTCGAACGTCTCTACTACGATTGTACTGATGATACTTTTATCTTTTAACTTTTGTCTTTTATCTTCTCAGGTTCCGCAA
>CAZOZU010000355.1:0-2919 GCA_964584355.1 uncultured Rikenellaceae bacterium | reverse complement strand
ACACTTATTTTTATCCCAACTTTTTATTCCGGACTTGAGAATGCATTGGAGTGGTTAAAATCGCTCAACTGGAAAAACCAGGCAATCCAACTGCTTGTTTTTGCCCTGCTAATTTTCTTGATTTATACATATCTAGATAAATTCCTCTGGAAGCTGATTACAACAATACTCAGTATAATTATTGTTCCTGCAGCAACATGGTTCATAATGAACAGCCTGAGAAAAGCAAGGGAGACGGTTATTCCCCCCGATGAAAAAATAAATATATATATCCAAAGTCTGGTAAAAATTTACGACAGGGAAAACCGCTGGCTACGGGAATGGCAAGCAGGTGCCAGGATAAGAGAGAGACTGGGTCTTAAACATCATTTCAGAAAATGGAAAGATATGACCCAGGTTATATGGCAGCTTCCACTTTTCATCTTCATAGTATACTTTACATATTTCTACCTGGATAAAGGTTTTTGGATATTTCTTTTCAGTATTGGAACATGGTTTATTCTTTTGGCTATATGGTCTCAGGTCATGGAGCTTCTCACCAATATCAGTTCCGGAGGTAAAAACCGATTACTGAAGAATACTATTCCTGTAATTGATTTTCTTATTTTCTGGCTGGTTCCTTTGTTCAACCTGATCCTGTTCCAGTTAAGATGGGAGAATATTGCTGTTGTGCTTATTCTCGGATTTTTATGGTTTGCTGGATTGCTCGTATATAAAACCGGTCAAATGCTCAGCACCAAAAATATTGATATATATCGGTTAAAAGGAAGATTCAGAGGCTTAAGAAAAACCTTTTACAGGATTGTTGCAGCAGTTCCTCTTATCGGTAAAAAGAAGAAACCTTTCAAGGCTTTAAGCTGTATATCGTTGAATATAGGTAGTGGGATGTTTGGACTTCTAGGACCAAACGGAGCAGGTAAAACTACTCTTATGAGGATTATTTGCGGCATCCTGGAGCAGAGTTACGGTAAGGTATGGATAAATGGCCTTGACACTCTGGAAAAACGTGAGGAGCTTCAGGGATTGATGGGTTATCTACCCCAGGAATTCGGAAGTTACGAAAATATGACTGCTCACGAATACCTGCACTATCAGGCAATGCTGAAAAATATCATCGACAAAAAGGTGAGGGATGAAAGAGTGACATATGTTCTTAAGGCTGTACACATGGAGGATCGCAGGCATGAAAAGATAAGTTCCTATTCAGGTGGGATGAAGCAGAGAATGGGTATTGCACAGATCCTCCTCCATCTGCCAAGGATACTAGTTGTGGACGAACCAACAGCGGGACTTGATCCCAGAGAGAGAATAAGATTCCGTAATCTGCTTGTTGAATTAAGCCGTGACCGCATTGTGATATTTTCAACACATATTATAGAGGATATTTCAAGTTCCTGCAATCAGGTAGCAGTTCTCAATAAAGGTAAAATAAGATACCTTGGAAAACCTATCGACATGACAAAGGAGGCAGAAAATCATGTATGGCAGTTGCATGTTCCGGCCAATGAATTCGATAAACTGGTAAAAGATCATCTTGTTGTGCATCATATGTCAGATGGTGATAATGTAAGAGTCAGAGTTATTTCCGAATCCAAACCATGGGAAAAAGCTGTCGCTGCAACACCAAACCTTGAGGATGCTTATTTGTGGCTTCTTAGAAAAAAGGAAAATAATGAAAAGTAATACACTATATAACTACTTCACTTTGATACAGAAGATGATACTCTATAACCTGAGGATCATATTCGCAAATAAATTTATCTGGTTTCTTACCGGTTCGATACTGTTTTATCTGGGAATTTCTGTAATATATGTTTTCACAGAGGATGTATCCCGGATGGAACACCTCTATGGAGTATTTATTTTCTCCGGAATACTGCTGGTCTTTTATCCTTCTGTTTTTGGTATACAGAATGACCAGGATGCCAGGACGATAGAAATATTGTTCGGCATTCCCAATTACAGATATAAAGTATGGCTTGTGAGAATCATTATGATATTTATAATTGCCTATGCTATAATGTTTGTTCTCACATCTCTCTCTTCAATCCTGATAGTGAAATTCAATATTGTGAGAATGACAACACAGGTAATGATGCCTGTTCTTTTTCTGGGTATGATGGCTTTCATGGTATCAACAGTTATCAGAAATGGAAATGGCACAGCAGTGGTAATGATTATTTTCGGCCTTTTTTTCATGATCCTGTCAGATGTTCTCTATAAGAGCCAGTGGAATGTCTTTCTCAATCCCTTCGATCCGGCCTATGGAGTAAGCGAAACTACATGGGCAATAATCACAATGAAGAATAGAATAATCCTGATTGCCGGAACACTTTTATTCCTCCTGGCCGCACTTTTCAACCTGCAAAAAAGGGAGAAGTACATGTAAATCAGTATAATATTATAAGTCACAAAGTTTGTATATTTCAAAACATTAATTATCTTTGTAACCGATTTGAGGGGTAATTGAACCTAGGGGACCAGAGTCCCCTATTTTGTTATCTGAATTTACTGTGATAGAAAAAAGTAAAATAGAAAAGCTTGTAAATGAGTTCATTAAGGGAACAGATGTCTTCCTTGTGGATATAAGAGTAAATAATGCAAACAGGATCAGGGTATTTGCAGATACAATGAAAGGGATAAATATTGACGAATGCGTTGAGCTTCATCGCTATATTGAGAAACATCTCGACAGCGACACCCAAGATTATGAACTTCAGATCTCATCACCTGGCATAGATATGCCATTTGGCGTGATTGAACAATATTTTAAGAATGAAGGAAAGCAGGTTGAGGTGATCAACAATGAAGGTTTACATTTTACCGGCAGCCTGAAAAATGTAACCCATGGCGGTTTTGAACTTGAAACTGAGGTGAAAACCAGTGGGAAGATGAAAGAAAAGAAGGAGATATCTTTCA
>CAZOZU010000354.1:0-2925 GCA_964584355.1 uncultured Rikenellaceae bacterium | reverse complement strand
ATTTCCTTCAGTTTAAGAGCACCTTCAAGAGCTACAGGGAATAGATATCCTCTTCCAAGATAGATTGCATTATGTGTATCAGTAAATATTGATGCGAGCTTCAGAATCTGATCGTTCAGTTTCAATGCATCTTCTATTTTCCCTGGTATTGAAACCAATTCTTCAATAAGTTTTTTAAAGTTAGTATCAGAGATTATCCCTTTAAGGTGGCCAATTTCAAATGCCATCATTGCCAGTACCATGATTTGTGTGGTAAATGCCTTTGTTGAAGCCACACCTATTTCCGGACCTGCATGAGTATATACACCGGCATCCGTATCCCTGGGAATAGAGCTCCCGACAACATTACATATACCGATCACTTTCGCTCCTTTTTCCCTTGCAAGTCGTACTGCAGCCAGTGTATCTGCTGTTTCACCGCTCTGGCTTATTGCAATAACTATATCACCTTTACCTATAACAGGATTCCTGTACCTGAATTCTGAAGCATATTCAACTTCAACAGGTATCCTGGTATATTCCTCAAAGAGATATTCACCAAGGAGTCCGGCATGCCAGGATGTTCCGCATGCAACAATTATTATTCTCTCAGCACTTGATATTTCATCAAGAACATCATGTAGCCCTCCAAGCATTATGCCGGAGTGATCGGGAAGTACTCTTCCCCGGAAAGTATCATGGATCGCTCTTGGTTGTTCAAATATTTCCTTGAGCATAAAATGGTCAAACCCCTCCTTATCAATCTCTCCTATCTCCAGGTCAATCTCTTTGACCTCTGGTTTAATCAATGTACTTTGAATTGTTTTGAGTACAAGCTCCTCTTTTTTTATTATTGCCAGATCATCATCATTCAGATAAATTACCCTTTTTGTATGTTCAACAATCGGTGTTGCATCCGATGCAATGAAATTCTCTCCCTCTCCCACACCAATTACAAGAGGGCTCCCTCTTTTTGCAGCAAACAGCTTATCGGGTTCCTTTGTACAGATAATCACAAGGCCGAATGCACCTTCAACCCTGTTCAGGGCCAATGTAATTGCCTGTTCTGCAGCAAGATCACCCTCGACATACAGATGATCCATTAAATTGGCTAGTACTTCTGTATCTGTCTGGCTGGTAAACTTTATACCCCGTCCCTGAAGATGTTTTTTCAGCAGGGCATAATTTTCGATAATCCCATTATGCACAATAATAAAATTACCTTTTGCAGAGATTTGCGGATGAGCATTCAGCTCATTGGGTTCGCCATGTGTTGCCCACCTTGTATGACCCATCCCTATCGTTCCGTCAAAACTCGATTTGTTGACCATCTCTTCCAGATCCTTCACCCTACCTTTACATTTGAAGATTTTTGTATCGCCGTTAACAAGGGCCAGACCGGCTGAATCGTAACCCCGGTATTCAAGACGTTTCAATCCATTTATTATTCTTTGTCGGGCTGGTTTAGATCCTATATAACCAATAATACCACACATATTCGATTTTTTATTAATGTTTTTTGGAAATATAACAGAATTATCAGAATCTTCAGAATTTAGTATATATCAAATCAAATTTTACAGGATTTGTACTGTCATTTGCTTTCAGAATAGCATTCTGAGTCGATCCTGCAGGAAGGATGAGCTGAAATTCCGGTTTTAAAACCCCGGTTGAGTCTTCCAGAAACTGCTGTACATAATTTGCCAGGTTAAAACTGTAATTCGCGGCTGTTGTATCTATTCCCCCGTCAAAAAATGATGTGCTTATATAATAATCGTGGACAATATATTCTGCTCCGGTATTGTCATAATATCCTATATATAAATATGATGGGAATGAAGAACCCTGATATGTATATCCGTCATAATACACGGGCCATGTTATTCTGGCCTTATTGATCTTTATATTCTTCAAAGATGTATCACTTTTTATACCTTCGAGCCCGGGTATCATGAACTTTGTAAAGACACCGTTCAGGCATTGCTGATATGCGAGCGTATCTCTGATTCCGTCATTAATATGTACAATTTTTTTATCAGCCTGTGCAGTACTGTAATCATGTGAATATATGTTGTAGCATGCATTTCTTGCTTTTGCATCCAGAAGGAAAAAGAATACTGATGTAACATCATCTTCATCTCTCAGATAAAGAGTAATGTAGTTTTCATACGAACTATAGTTATCCGGTGGTTCAAGACTCAATGTCAGAAAAACCGGATCTCCAATTGATTTAAGGGTAAACTGTAATCCTTTAAAATATGACCTGAAGTCAGGGACTGAATTACTGTGAAAAAGCATTGTTGTGTCCCTTATTAAATATTCACCAAAGGAATTGGGCAGAGTAATAATAACCTTGTTTTCTGAATCTTCCGTAAGTGAGGGAAGAGTGACATCAACACTATATCCGGTAAGTGGAGTCTCTTTATTTGAATAGTAACTAGTATCGGAATAAATCTCTTCAGCTATTTCTGACAGGGTTAATATGTGGCCGGCTGATGTGTCGCCGATGACATTAATAAGACTCAGTACAAGTTTTATTGAATCTATGGTAAAGACCCCGCCTCCCCATTTATTATTCATTCTTAACTGCGAAACAAACCCTGCTGTCGTTGATCCAAAATAAGGATCATAAAGCTCTCCGAGATATGAATAACTGGGACTATCTGATTCAAGAGAATCAGTATATATTGTGTATGAATGAACATTCAGGGTGTCTATGGAATGTAAGGTGACAAAATCTCCCTCTGGAAGTATCTTGCTGCCAATTATGGTACCTTCTTCTTCGCAGGAACTCAATAAAAACAAAATACCTGTTAGAATAAGCAGGTGTGTTTTTAGAGAAGAAAATGTTCTGAAGTGTGTTTTTGAATTATGAAAGAAGGTTGTCATAGAAGTCGTTATAGGCATCAATATATTCTGTTTCATTCTTGTATGGAAGTACTGGTT
>CAZOZU010000353.1:0-2941 GCA_964584355.1 uncultured Rikenellaceae bacterium | reverse complement strand
TCGTCCGATTCAGCTGTTGAGGCTCTCTTCCGAAAAGCTGGATTAGTAAGGTGTTCGGGGAGGGAAGAGCTAACTACAGTGGCATCAGTATTTTTCCATAAACATTTGAAAGGCAGGAATATAGCTATAATAACACATGCCGGAGGCCCTGCAGTAATGCTTACCGATGCGCTGTCAGCCGGCGGCATGGATATACCGAAGATAACAGGTGAACATCACGATAAACTGCTAGCAATGATGAACCCCGGAGCCTCAGCTGATAATCCAATCGATCTTATTGCCACTGCAACAAACGACCAGCTTGATAACGTGATCGAATATGTCGATAAACAAATGCCTGACATTGATGGTATGACTGTCATCTTTGGAAGCAACGGGCTGAATGATATGACTGAGATATATGAGCTGATGCATAGGAAAATAAAAGAATGTAACAAACCGCTTTTCCCAATATTACCATCAGTAACCGGCTCACAGACAGAGCTTTCGTATTTTCTGGATAAGGGACATGTAAATTTTCCCGATGAAGTGGTCCTTGGCAGAGCACTTACAAGGATATCAAATACACCATATCCGGCTGAGGAAAAGATATATCTTGATGGAGTTGATGTACCACATATTCGTAAAATAGTTGAAAACTCCTTAAGTGGTTATGTTGAACCGGATACAATTCAACAGCTCCTTAAAGCCGCACAGATACCTTCAGTGAATGAAACTGTGGTGAAGAATAGAAGGGAGCTTACTTCAGTGGCAGATAAAATCGGATTTCCTCTTGCTCTCAAGGTTGTGGGACCTGTTCATAAATCGGATGTTGGTGGTGTAACTCTTAATATTAAATCAACGACTCATCTCACCGCCGAATTCAACAGGATGATGAAAATAAAAAACGTTAAAGCAGTACTGGTACAGCAAATGATAACAGGTACTGAGCTTTTTATTGGCGCTAAATATGAACCGAAATTCGGACATGTTATACTATGCGGTCTCGGAGGGATATTTGTTGAGGTACTCGGTGATGTATCATCAGGACTGGCACCCCTTACATTCAATGAGGCCAATTCGATGATCAGGAGTCTTAAAAGTTACAGGATAATACATGGGACACGTGGCAAACAGGGAATAGATGAACAAAAATTTGCCGAAATAATTGTCAGATTGTCAAGTCTGTTGCGGTTTGCTACTGAAATTAAGGAGATGGATCTCAATCCTCTTATCGGTACTCCGGAAGCAGTAACAATCGTGGATGCCAGGATCAGGATCGAAAAGTAAGTTTATATTTTGAGACATCCTCTTAAATTTTATAATGATATAACAATTAATTTAAATGAATGATATACCAATACCGGCAGACTTAATAAATGATATTATAGGTGCTAACGGATTACCGGAACCGGGGAACGCTTCGATAAGGGAGATTGTCTTCCTGGCAAATCAACTGGAAAAGACAACAGGAATTAAATTTATACGTATGGAGATGGGGGTTCCGGGACTGCCGGCTCCATCGATAGGTATTGAAGCTGAGATAGAAGCTCTACGGGATGGCGCTGCTTCTGTTTACCCGGATATCAGGGGTATTCCAATGCTAAAAGATGAAGCCTCAAGATTCATTAAGCTTTTTCTGAACCTTGATATAAAACCGGAAGGTTGCATACCAACCGTAGGGTCAATGATGGGAGGGATGGTCGGTTTTCTTGTTGCAAACAGGAACGACAGGACAAAAGAGGGTACTCTTTTTATTGATCCCGGCTTCCCTGTTCAGAAACAGCAGGTGAAAATGCTGGGACATGATTATCATACATTTGATATTTACAACCACAGGGGTAAAAAACTGAAGGCAAAGCTTGAATCATTCCTGGAGACAGGAAAAATTTCTTCACTACTCTATTCGAATCCCAATAATCCCTCCTGGATATGTCTTGCCGAAGAAGAACTTACTATTATTGGTGATCTGGCCCATAAGTACGATGTCATTGTTATTGAGGATCTTGCATATCTTGGAATGGATTTCAGAAAGGATTATTGCACACCCGGGAAACCTCCTTTTCAACCGACGGTAGGACATTATACAGATGATTATATCCTCCTGATTTCGAGTTCGAAGATATTCAGTTATGCAGGTCAGCGTATCGGATTGATGGCAATATCCGATCATCTTTTCAATCGCCGGTATCCTGACCTGTTAAGATATTACTCATCAGATAAATTCGGATATTCAGTTATCTTTGGGGCATTATACGGATTATCTGCAGGAGTATCCCATTCCGCCCAGTACGGTCTTACAGCCCTTCTGAAAGCCGTAAGTGACGGAGAATACAAATACCGGGATGATGTGAAAGAGTATGGAGAGAAAGCTGCAATAATGAAGAAGATGTTTACAGGGAATGGATTTAAAATAGTATATGACAAGGATCTTGATGAACCTCTTGCTGACGGTTTTTATTTTACCATCTCCTACCCGGGAATGACAGGTGGCGAGCTTTTGAAAGAGCTTCTTCATTACGGTATCAGCGCCATTTCACTTAATATAGCAGGTAGCGAAAGAAAAGAAGGTTTGAGAGCATGTGTTTCGTTAGTTCCAAGGGAACAATTCGGTGATCTGGAAATACGCCTGAAGAAATTTTATGAAGATCATACTGTAGAATAAAATAAAACTAACATATATGGCAAAAATAAGAGGAAGTATTGTGGTAGAAATTGACAGATGCAAGGGATGCGAGATTTGTATGGTATCATGTCCAACAGGTACAATCGCCATGGCAAAGGAAGTTAATCATAAAGGTTATTTCTATGCTTATCCTGCAAATCCCGATCTGTGTATTGGCTGTGCCAATTGTGCCATGGTTTGTCCCGATGGTGTAATAACAGTGTATAAAACAAAAATATAGTGTGGAAATGGAAAAGGAATTAAGATTGATGAAAGGCAATGAAGCTATTGCTGAGG
>CAZOZU010000352.1:0-2950 GCA_964584355.1 uncultured Rikenellaceae bacterium | reverse complement strand
GTAGTTTTGAAAGTTGATCGAAATCATCTTTAATAGTTACTTGTCTAATCATTTTTTTGTTGATAATACTCTAGAACATTCATTGCAAATCTGGCCGATGCTGTTCCTGGCCCTCCACTCATCTCAATACCGACTTCAATTGATTCAATTATTTCATTTTCAGTTGCTCCATCATCAAGTGCTTGTTTTATATGCCACTCCATACAAGATTCACAGTTAATGACAACCGAAATCCCTATTGCAATCAATTCCTTTTGTTTTTTACTTAAATGTCCATCCTTGTATGTATTTTGTTCCATATCAACGAAGGATTGGTACACTTTTGATTTTTTAGAATAAAAGGAATGTGCCTTCTTTCTCGTCTTTACGATTTGTTCAATTCGGTCTTTGTCTAAATTTTCCATTTTTTATTATCTGTTTATTATTTGTAGGATGTTTAATCAGCTTGCCAATAGCTTGCATATATGATTAAAATTATTAAACTTTTACAGATATATCAAATTTAAACAAGGGATATCTACTCATGCAAATTATTTTCAATTGGCCTTAGATCTGTCTACATCACTTAACAGCCTAATGTTCTGACACCTGAGACGTGCAATTACCTTATAGCGCAAGATAAGCTGATTGATCTCATTGATGCTAATTATTGCCAATACTCTATTATAATAAGTATATTTATCATATGGATTATTGTCTGTTCTCCAACTCACTCTATGTATTCATCATGTTAATGTATTGATATTATATCCGGTGGTTCCTATTAAGAATAATCCATGTTGCCGGCAAGGCATTATTAAAAGATATCATAACTTTTTATTCTTTTTTCTACTATATTATTAAACATGTCAGTTCCTTCATCTTTTGCATTAAGTAATAAAAATATTTTTGTGCCTTTTTCTCTTGCAAATTCGTTCTCAACAGTACCTACCAGCTTAAATTCCCTAAACATATCTAATACCTCTTCGCCAGGCAAATTCCCGACATACAATATATTCTGTATTTTCTTCGTCTCAGGCAACCAAAAAATGTAATCGGTATTAAGAGAATATGCCTGATGCATTTTGTCTCTGTTATAATAGTTAAGTGCTCCTGCTTGTCCATAATTATCACAATAGATCAATGTATTATCAACTTCGTTTAAAGGAATCATCTTATAAGCTATTAGAGCTTTATCTGACATCTCCTTCCAACCAAGCATATCTGAAAAATCCTGAGGCAACAGATGATTTTTTCCATCTTCCCATCGGAGCAGACCTATTCTTTCATAAGCTTCTTTGTTATCTATTATTTCAGACGGATTCTGGAAGGGCATCAGGTATTTTACAATAGCAAAAAAAGCAATAATGTTTACTACTGCAAGAAATGAAATCAACACAGTTCTCCATTTCTTAAATATAATTTCCAGATATGTACTTCCAAAAGCAAACAGAACAGGATACAGACCTAGTGTGTAATAGCTTTTTGCACGGCTGACCGTAAATAGTATCATTACGATAATGAATGTCCATACAATAAATCGATAGGGTTTATAGGGGTTATAAAATATCAGTGCCCAAATGGCAGCCAATGTTAAGATCCCAACTACACCATACTTGACCTGATCTAACAAAAAATCAATCCGGTTTATATTCACCAGCTGAGTATTTTTCAATGCTTGCATATGGTAAATTACCGGAAAATGATTTTTTATCTGCCAGATTATATTAGGAAGGAATAATACCAGACAGAGTCCAATGGCAATAAGAAAAGCTTTCCTTGAAAAAATAGTTCTTTGTTCTGTTAAGAGTAAGCCTGAAAATAGCCCTGTAATCAGGAAAATAATGGTGTATTTATTATACAAACCCAATGCAGTTACAATGGATAACAACAATAGCCATTTTAATTGCTTTGTATTGAAATATTTAATTAATAAGTAAAATAAGATAGTCCATGCAAGAATATCAAATGCATTAGGCTGAAATAAAACGTTCAGTCGTGCAAATATTGAAAAGATAAGGAAGACGGAGGTTAAAATTTTCGCCGTCAACCTGCCCCCTAACTCTTCAACGATTAACCATGCAAATACAATAGTCAGTACACCAAAAAAAGCAGGGAAAATCCGTATCCAAAATAATCCACCACCAAATAAATAAATGATACCTGCGATCCATGATGTAAACGGAGGAACTGAAATGTATCCGACTGCCGGGTGAAATGCCTGGTCAAGGTATAAGAATTCATCTCGATGCAATTCATAAATCGGATTTATAAGTACAAATTGTAAAATTAGTTTTACAGTAATTAGCACTAACAGAATCCAATATCTATTAAATAAGGATATGAGTTGTTTTAATTTGGTCATATTTCTTTTTTCATTAATTATTAATTTACGGCAATAAAATTTAGTCAGCCTTCGTCGAGGCTCCGGCTGATATAATAGGTGTTACCTGATGCATTACCGGTCAGGGTCCCGGTTCTTTAGCCGGAATATTGTCACGATGCAAGCCTTGCGTGTCGGCAGACAGGAAAGCAAAAATCGTAACAAGCAACTTACAATTATTGGCCATGCTTGCCCAGTTATTATTTACTTATAAATCCAAATTTCCTTAGAAATTCAAGGGCTTTTAAATTTGCTTGCTTTTCAATTTCATGATCTGGTTGCGGATTTCCAGTGTCATCTAAATATGATGGTGTAAACAAATGACCAACACTATCGTAGATCCACATTTCGCAATAATTGCCATTGGCCAGCATTTTATCGTGGAATTGTTGTACACCATCAAGAGGTGTCACATGATCTTCTCTCCCCTGAAGGATTATTGTCGGCGGTAATCCATTATATACATGTTCTGTCGGCGATAAGCTTACAGGATCTACACCTGTTTTCGACAATAGTTGTATAAACCTTCCATTATGACCTGCATCTACTGCCGGAGAAGTAAGCACCAGGGCATCAGGAGCCGAATTT
>CAZOZU010000351.1:0-2956 GCA_964584355.1 uncultured Rikenellaceae bacterium | reverse complement strand
AATCTTTTCATGGCTTTAATAATTAAATTAATACTCTTATACTCTTTTTACTGTCCTTGTATTGATATTGTATCTTATTAATCATATCATTACAGAAACTAATTTACACAATGCATATTTATAGGAGTATCCTGATTTACGAAATGTAAATCCTGGTTAACGGTTTGCATAATAAGAGAACAGGAAGGAAAAAATACTAAGAAAGAGTATGTTTCAATATATGTTTACATTCCTCGTCATTAAGATCCCGGAGCCGTCCCCTGATGATTGTTTACTACATGTATTTGCCATTTCCTGGGATTATAATGCCGGGGACCAGTGGTATTATAAACATTACCATTGATAAAATATATCATACCACCGATTGCTGCGAAAGCACAACCAATGAGACCACTTGCAGCAATGGGAACAACCATAAGTCCTCCCAGCAGCATAAGTACATTTCCATTGAATAATGTAAGTGATTCAATAAACAAAGGATACATAAATATTGTGCCTGCTATACCTGCACCGGAAATGACAGGTCCCGACACTTTCGAAAAAGTTGTCCTTACAGCTATTTTCCTGACATTATTAATATTCACACTGGCGGTACCAACATTTATAACAGAATCATTTAAGATGTCAAGTTCCCCTTTGAACTTGCTTCTTACAGGACCATAGGTTTTTACTTTGACCTTCATCCCTTCCCTGATCCTTCTCTGAGCCGGTTTGGGTTTGATAAGATGATCTTCTATAATTTCATAGGCAATTACTGCAGGTACATCCTTAAGGGAGCTTGCCGATGGCCCGAGATTGCGTTCCCTGGTTAATAACAGATAATCATCCTGGCCTGATACATTGAGAATGAAAACCTGCATACTTAAAAGCAATATTAGTTTCTTCATTATAAATTACTATCAATTACTATCAATTATAATTATCTAAATCATTATAAGACAAATTTTTACAAAAATACAAATCGATTATTCAAAAGTCAATATTTTATGCTCTGGATTTTAATGATATTTTTGAATTAATTTTATCCTGTCGACGAGGATAATAATATGCTTACAATGTATAATAAAAAGCGGTTTATTCGGTTACTTTAATTATAATAAACATCTTATTTTAAAATGATATGAAAAACAGGAACAAACTCTCTATTATTTCTTTAATTATAGCAGGATTGGTATTGATTCTGGCTTATAGTTGTGAAAAAGAAAAAGTACCGGTTATTACAAATATTTCAGCAGGGTACAAGCATTCTATGGCTATAAGATCCGATGGTACATTATGGAGTTGGGGATATAATAATACGAGTCAGCTTGGAGACGGAACAACAGAAGACCAGCTTTCACCTGTGCAGACAGGAACTGATTATCTGAATGTTTCTGCAGGAGGCAGTCACTCGCTGGCTATCAAATCCGACGGTACACTATGGGCGTGGGGTGCTAATGCTGATGGTCAGGTAGGTAACGGAACGCTTGAAAACAGTACCACTCCAGTGCAGATTGGAACAGATTTCTTAAAGATCAGTGCAGGTACTGCATATTCCCTGGCATTAACATCGGAAGATTCACTTTATGTATGGGGCGATAATAATTATTATCAACTGGGAGATGGAACCCGTACTGACAAAACCACCCCGGTATCATCAGAATATGAATTTGAAGGCATCTCTGCCGGTAACATTATCTCACTCGCTCTGAAAGATGATGGTTCATTGTGGACATGGGGCTGGGATGGTGAAGGAGAACTAGGTGATGGAATAGATGAAAATTATACCACTCCCGTGGAGATAGGTTCAGGTTATGTGGCTGTAGCTTCCGGATATCATCATTATCTGGCATTAAAAGAGGATGGATCATTATGGGCGTGGGGTTATAATGACTATGGTCAGTTAGGAGATGGCACCTACAATACAAGAACGATACCTGTACAGATAGGCTCAGGTTTTGTAGCCATAGCTGCAGGCTGGGCACACTCACTGGCCCTGAAATCAGATTATACTCTGTGGGCATGGGGATTTAATGCCAGTGGTCAACTGGGTGATGGTTCCATGTTGAATCAGACTTTACCGGTAATGGTTGGCTATAATTTTAATATGATATCTGCCGGTGGCCTGCATTCAATGGCTGTAAAAACAGATGGTACACTATGTGTCTGGGGTGACAATAAAAATGGTCAGGTTGGAAACGGAACAACATCAAATAAATCTGTACCTGAACAAATAACACTTCCTTAATATGAGATGATAACCTGCGACAATATCAGCCAGGTTTGCGATGAGTGTGTTGGAATACTATAAGTAGCGGCGCAAAGGCGCACTGTGTACACCGAAGCTTTAGCGAAGGTGTAACGGTGCAATGGCTCAGCGGATAAACAGGTTCCCCTCCCGGGAGAGCCTGCTCCGCGATAGCGGAGGGAAAGGGGTGGGTTACAATGGACATAAAGTAAAATTGTAAAGTATAATAAATGTGAGAGGACGGGAGCGGGGGAATAAATTGAAATGATTGCACGATCCTCTACTCCACAAAAGTCCTGAATTTCTTCTTATCCTCCTTACATATTGCTTTTAAAAGACGGCGTCCCGATATGATACCTGTTGGCAGTCCGCCGCCCGGCTCTACCCACTGGCCACACATATAGAAATTATTCAGCCCGGGTAGTGTCTGTGACATAGGCTTCATTATGACATTCGAATTGTCGGGAGTGATCAGCCAGCCCTCGAAGCTTCCCTGCCAGTTGCCGGTATATCGTTTAAATGTTATTGGTGTAGCTACATCAACGATTTCAACCTGTGATGATATTCCGGGATACCTCTGATCAAGTATATCAACAATGGTGTTAGCAATTTCGTTTTTCTTGGCTTTATATGCTGTTTCATCCTCTGCCAGTTTTTTCCAGTAATCGTACCTTGATTCCAGCATTACAATGATGCTCGTTTTGCCTTCCGGGGCCAGAGAGGGATCAT
>CAZOZU010000350.1:0-2964 GCA_964584355.1 uncultured Rikenellaceae bacterium | reverse complement strand
GAGGTGAATTTCACCGTGATTCAGATGGTACTATTAAACAAAAAGTTATAGATACACGTTTCGGTAGACCATTGCCCGATTATCATCATTATATAGGTCTGATGAATGAAATAGGATTTAATGGATACTTCACCTTTGAATTATGCCACCCTGTACTAAATGAAGATCATACCAGGGCCGGTATTGATTATGTGCACCAACAGGTAAAGTTTGCAAGGGAATACATGACTGATATAATAAATAAATAATTGTCCTGCAGGTTTATAACTGCAATGAAATGATGAAAAGAGGTTTTGCCAGTGATAATAATGCTGGTGTCCATCCTGAGATTCTGAGGGAAATTGAGAGGGTTAACAGCGGCCATGTGATTGGTTATGGATCGGATATTTATACCGAACAGGCAAAACAGCTGTTTAAGGAACATCTTGGGGAAAATACAGAAACCTTTTTTGTATTTACAGGCACCGCAGCTAATGTGCTGAGTATAAGCGGGGTAGTTAATTCGTGGAATTCCATAATAACTGCATTTAGTGCTCACCTTGAGCAGGATGAGTGTGGTGCCCCGGAGAAATTCACCGGTTGTAAAGTACTGACCGTTGATACCCCTGATGGAAAAATATCTGTCGAAATGGTGGAAAAACATATGCATGGACTGGGCTTTGAACATCATTCACAACCTAAAGTGATTTCCATTACACAATCGACCGAAATGGGTACTGTTTATAGTATACAGGAAATTAAAGAGATATCTGATTATGCTCATTCCAGGGGCATGTTACTTCATATGGATGGGGCCAGGATATCAAATGCCGCTGTATACCTTAATCGTCCTTTTAGGGAGTTTACGACAGATGCAGGTATCGATATATTGTCATTCGGAGGAACAAAAAACGGGATGATGATAGGTGAAGCTGTATGTTTTCTTACACTGGGATTATCGGATGATTTTAAATATATCAGGAAGCAGGGTATGCAGCTGGCATCAAAGATGAGATTTATATCAGCCCAGTTTATAGCCTGGTTCAGGGATGACCTGTGGAAAAATTGTGCCTCACATTCAAATAGTATGGCCCGGATTCTGGCAGAAAGGCTGGAGCGGATCAGCCAGGTGAAAATAACACAGAAGGTGGAATCTAATGGTGTATTTGTAATTATTCCGCATGAGACAGCAGAGAAAGTAAGGCAGGAGTATTTCTTTTATCCCTGGGATGAGAAAAACTCGGAATATCGGTTAATGACAAGCTGGGACACTACGGAGGAGGATATTGATGAGTTTGTAACGCTGTTAAAGGAAGAATTGAAACAATAACCCCCGTCCCGCTAAAGCGGGCCTGCCCCCTATCTGAAGGGGGCATAAAACCCATTAAATAAATATATTTTATAATTTATTGTAAGGGTTTATAGCCCCCCCCTGGGGGAGTGGGGGGTAAAGCAATAAAAAAGGGGCTCTGTTAAAGGCCCCTTTTATATAATCAAAAATCGATTTTATTTAAGCGTAAAGGTAATAGGTACCATATACCATACCGGTACCGGCTTACCACCCTGCTTTCCGGGTTTAAATGTCGGAAGTGTTGAAACAACACGCATTGCTTCTTCATCGAGTTCGGGATCAACACCTTTAAGCACACTAACCTGGCTTACACCTCCTTTTGAGGTTACACAGAATCTTACAATAACCCTTCCCTGGATATTATTCTCCTTGGCAACTTCAGGGTATATGGTATGATCTGCAATATATTGGAGAAGTTCTACTTCGCCACCTGGAAACATAGGCATTTCTTCAACAACTACAAAAGGCTCGGGTTCAGGTTCTTCTTCTTGTATCTCTTCTTTAACCGGTTCCACGTATTCAATAACCTCTTCGTTCTGAACTTCAATCTGAGCTTCGTCAGCAGTCATTAGCTGTACGGCTTCCTCGGGCTTGACAGAGTCAACAACTACGGGTGGTACGTAGCTTGCCTTCTGGACGGTTTCCTGAGGCGGAGGTGGAGGTGGGGGTGGAGGAGCTACTAAATCAGTAGGCTGATCCAGATTTTCCATCTGTATCTCTACCTGTCGTTCTTCCCTCTGCGATTTGTTCCTTTCAAGCGCTTTCGCATTCAGGTAGGGAGTAATTATAGCAGTTGCAAGTATTATAACTCCGATCAATGTTGCGATAAGTACATTACGACTATATTTCTTGCGTAACCTGTATGCTCCATACTCCTTATTCCTTATTTCGAATACTATATCATCGAAAGCTGGGGCTTTGATCTTCTCTTTTGCCATTTTCTTTTGGGTTTACAGTATTAATCGGATGAAGTATCTGAACCAGATGTGGAAGTAATGCCCGCGGCTGCTTCCACCATATCTTCTTCATACCATGCAATATCAACAAAATTATAACGTGCAATTCCGCAAATATTCATCTCATCGAGTATATCGACGAAATTACCGTAAGTCGCTTTCTTATATGCTTTTATAAGTACAATAGGTCCCGTATCATCTTCTTTTTTGAGTACCCGGATTGCACCCTGAACAGAATCCTGGGAAATATCAATTTCCCCTCTAAGAACACTCTGGTTGAAATCATAGATCTTTTTGGATAATGTTCTGTTCCAACCGAGAAGTGTCTGTCGAATACCATCGGCACTGAAATCAGTTTCTCTAAGTGGCGGAAGATTATTAAAATCCTCGACTCTTCCCGGATAAGTATATACTTTATTATCCGGACCAAGAATGATATTCTGTGTACGGCTTGCTGAAATCTTAGGAGCCTCCTGAGTGGGATCCTTGAGCTTTTCGGGAAGTACAATATTCATGATCTTAGCCTTGCTGAAAGCAGTCGTCAGCATAAAGAAGACTATGAGAAGACACATAAGGTCAACCATTGGTGTCATATCGATATGCGGCGGATGCTTTTTGGCTTTTTTCTTCCCGTCTTTTCCTTTTTCTTCCTGAATTATTTCTGCCATATCACTGTTG
>CAZOZU010000349.1:0-2971 GCA_964584355.1 uncultured Rikenellaceae bacterium | reverse complement strand
ATTTGACAGATAAAACCTCAATTGTCAATTTTGGGTGTTTTTTGACAGTTCAAAGATACGGGGTCAGTAGTACAATGAGGCTGTCTACTTAAAACTTCAGACTATAGCTGAAAGAGGGAATAATCGGGAAATAGCTCTGTTGCTTTAATACTGTTTTAGTAGCTTCCGGGATTACCCTTCCTTTCTGGTCAAATTGATAAGTTGTATCAAGAAAATAGTAATATGGATTCTGCCGGTTATACAGATTGTAAATATTAAAACTCCAGGTTCTTTCACCTCGTTTTACTGTTTTATTAAAATTGATCCCGACATCAAGCTTATGATAATCCCGCATCCTGTATGAGTTCAGATCATTATAAACCTGTCCGTAGATAAAATATGTGCTTTGATTAGTCAGATCATTATCTGTTCCGGTTATAATTTTGAATTTTCCGGCTGCAAGTGTATAAGGATTACCGGTGCCATAAACCCAGGTTGCAGAAAACTGAATATTACTCTTTATCTTCTGAAGATATACAATGCTTATATCATGTGTCCTGTCGTACTTGAAAGGATATGGTTTTCCATTGTTTTTATTTTCAAATTGTCGGGTTGATTTAGAGTATGTATATGCTATCCAGCCTGTTGCCGAACCTAAGGTTTTTTGAATAAGAAATTCCAGACCATAAGACTTCCCTTTACCATCGGTTTCAACCTGTGTTTGCCAGTCGGAAGCCGACGAGAGAATAGCCACTCCGTCTTTGTAAGTAATGAGGTTATTCATTGTTTTATGATAGCCCTCAAGACTAACCTCATATTCTCCATTTCTGAAGGACCTTTCCAATCCAAAGGCAAATTGCTTTGACAGGGATGGTTTAACAACATCGGTAACCGGCACCCAGATATCGTTCTGCATATTTGGCCCTGACCCTGTGAGTAGATGTATATACTGATTCATCTGTGAATAAGAAGCTTTCAGAAGAGTGTTTTCACCAATCAGAAAAGTTGTGAGGAACCGTGGTTCAAATGAGAAATAATTCCGGTTTGGTATCTTATAATTGGTGACTCTAAAACCGAAATTTGTAAATAACCTGGAGCCGATAGAAATCTCATTTTCGAGATATACTGCATTTTCGAAGCCATTCTGCTTTTTACTGCCAAAGCTGGTATCAATTGCAGCACTGTTTTCGAATGACTTGTATGAGGTTGTGTTGGGATTAAAGTGGTGGAAAATGCTTGTCCCGCCAAATTTCATTTTATAATTCTGATTAATATAATAATCGAAATCAGCCTTTATTGACAAGTCGACAATTCCCGACCAGTAGCTTGCCGAGGTCTTTTCCTTAACATTATCGAGAGTATAAGTGCTTGAAACATCATTCGAAAGACGGTACCTGGTTGAGTACAAGGTAACATTTGAAAATAGTCGGTCTCCATAAAGATGATTCCACCTTAAAGAACCGAGAATATTTCCCCATTCAAGAATCATCTTATTTAAGTCGGTTTGAGTTTTTTGCCTGGATAGTATCTTATCTCCGCCCGAGTAGAAACTCAAATAGAGCCTGTCTTTTGGGGATATAATATGGTTGATTTTTGCATTCAGGTCATAAAAATTATATCCGACAGATGTACCATTAAATGAAGTTGCTCTTGTTAATGGTCTTGTTATAAGATCATACATGAATCTCCGGACTGAAAGCATATATGAGGTAGTGTCATTTTTGATCGGACCTTCAATCATGATCTTTGAGGCAATCATTCCTATCATTCCGTTTCCGTGGAACTCTTTCATATTGCCCTCTTTCATTCTGACATCCAGTACTGACGATAATCTGCTTCCGTAATGAGCAGGAAAACCACCCTTTACCAGTTTAATACTGTTTATTGCATCAGAATTAAAGGTTGAAACAAAGCCGCCCAAGTGATTAATATAATAAACCGGAACATCATCAATAACCATCAGATTCTGATCAGGGCTTCCACCGCGGACATATAATCCGCTTGATGCCTCATTCCCTGATTGAATCCCGGGCATGAGTTGCAGGGATTTTAATAAATCAGATTCGCCTCCAAGAGATGGCATGGCAGTAACTTTTGAAACAGGTACAGAAACAACACTCATTTCCTTTCTTTTTTCATAAGTAGTTGTTTTTTCAGCGCTTACAACAACTTCATCAAGAATATTTCTGGTATTTAAGCAAAAGTCGATCTTCTGATTATGATCTGGTTTTACTGTAATAAATGTGGGCGAATAACCAACATATGAGGCCTGAAGCTTAACAGAATCGCCTGATGAATTCAGTGTTAGAATGTAGTAACCGTAACTATTTGAAATTGCATAACTCAAATTGTCGGAAGTTGTTATAGTGGCACCTATATTTTTTTCGCCCGATGCAGCGTCTTTTACATAACCGCTGATGGATATCTTCTGAGAATACCCGTGTGTATACAACACAAGAAGAGAAATAAATATTATGAACCTCTTTATCATTTGACTGAGACAATTATCTCTTTTTCATCAGAGGAGTAGCCGGCAAAAATTCCATAGCCACCGGTAATATTTGAATAAAGGTTTATTGGCTCGCTCATCCCGCTGAAAATGTCAGAATCGAGACTGAACAGGTAAGCAAACTGTCTTTCTTTGTATCTGAAATATGATTCTGAAACAGATCTGAAAATAACTTTCAGCCTGTAATCCGGTTCCCCGGACTGGATAGCATAGTATACTTTTACTGAGCAGGATTTTCCATCGAACATTTTGTCTGAAAAAATCAGTGTTTTGGGATCATAATCAAGCAGTCCTGTTGAAGTTATTATCGGATCAGAGTTCTTCATAAACCAAAGTCCCATCTTATATCCGGTGATCATTGTTTCTGCTTCTAATTCCACTTCATAAAAGTTTGGTCCGGCAAAATCCCGGAAATTAAGTTGAAGTTCATTAATTACAAATCCATCTTCATCTATCATCACTGATTGAGTTAAAACATAGCTC
>CAZOZU010000348.1:0-2989 GCA_964584355.1 uncultured Rikenellaceae bacterium | reverse complement strand
AAGGTTATGCTTACGAAACAAATGGTTCGGTATATTTTGATGTCGATAAATACAACAAGAAGTATAAATACGGAAGATTGTCCGGCCGTGTTCTTGAAGAGTTACAGGTAAACACCCGTGCTCTTGAAGGGCAGGATGAGAAGCGGGGTCCTTTCGATTTTGCATTATGGAAGAAAGCAACACCCGGACATCTTATGAAGTGGCCGTCACCATGGAGTGAAGGATTTCCGGGGTGGCACCTTGAATGTTCAACAATGAGTATAAAATATCTTGGTGAGGTCTTTGATATTCATGGTGGTGGCATGGACCTGCAATTCCCGCATCATGAGTGCGAGATAGCACAATCGACAGCAGCCCTTGGAAAGGAATCTGTAAGATTCTGGATGCATAACAACATGATCACAATAAATGGTCAGAAAATGGCACGTTCACTTAACAATTTCATAACTCTCGATCAGCTCTTTACCGGTGATCATACTCTGCTGCAACAGGCTTATAGTCCCATGACCATAAGATTCTTTTTGCTTCAGGCCCACTACCGCAGCACTGTAGATTTTTCCAATGAAGCTCTGCAGGCTGCAGAGAAAGGTAAGCAGAAACTGATGAAGGCAATTGAGACACTCGACAAACTGAAACCATCCCTTACCTCAACAGTTGATATTTCTTCTCTCACGACAAAATGCTATGAGGCCATGAATGACGACCTTAACAGTCCTGTCCTGCTATCATACCTGTTTGAAGGTGTGAAATATATCAATTCAGTGAGTGACGGTACCGAAAAACTTACAATCAGTGATATTAAAATACTGAATAACCTTTTTGAGACATTTGTTTTTGAAATACTTGGGCTTAAGAATGAAGAAATATCAGGCAGCAGGGATGAACTGACTGACGAATTGATGAAGATAATTATTGAATTAAGGCATAATGCCAAAGATAAGGAGGAATGGGCCATCTCGGATAAGATCAGGGAGAAATTGAAAGGAGCCGGAATAGTATTGAAAGATACAAAGGATGGTACCGAATGGGAAAGGATTTAATAATATGGAGGGGAGCTTTATGCAGTATATCTCTCAACCAATTTATATTGGTTCAATCCCACTTGGCGGAAAAAATCCTATCCGTCTCCAGTCAATGACCAACACAAATACTCTTGACACTAAGTTGTCTGTTGCTCAGTGTATAAGGATCATTGAAGCCGGTGCCGATTTTGTGCGTCTTACGGCGCAGGGTGTCAGGGAAGCACAAAACCTGGAGAACATAAAAAAGGAACTCTATAAAGCCGGCTTCAGCACACCCCTGATAGCAGATATACACTTCAATCCTGCTGCTGCCGAAACTGCAGCAAAGATCGTCGAAAAGATCAGGATCAATCCCGGTAATTATGCAGATAAAAGGGCCTCTTTCAAAAAAACGGAACTCTCAGAAAAGGAATATAGCGAAGAACTGGAGCGTATCCACAAGAGAGTCCTTCCCCTGATTGATATCTGCAGGCAAAACAATACGGTGATACGTATTGGTATTAATCACGGATCTCTCTCAGACCGTATTATGACCAGGTACGGTAATACACCGAAAGGAATGGTCCTTTCAGCCCTGGAATATATTAGTATATTCCGATCGGAAAATTTTAATAACCTTGTTCTTTCCCTGAAATCATCGGATCCGGCTATTACCTTGAAAGCTAACAGGTTGCTGGTGAGGATGATGCAAACAGGAGGAGTTGCTTATCCAATACACCTGGGCATTACTGAAGCAGGTGAGGGTGAAGAAGGAAGAATAAATTCAGCAACAGGAGCAGGAGCACTGCTTGCTGAAGGAATAGGAGATACTATCAGGATCTCTCTGACAGAAGATCCTGAACATGAGATACCTGTTGCAAAGGAGACACTTAATTTTCTGACCGGAACAAGTGGACGGATAATCTACCCTCTTAAAACTCAAGCCTTCAGAAAAAGGGATATTCTATACAAACCGGAAGTCATAACATTCAAAGATGGCAGGTATTTTAGAGAAAACGGCGAACCATTCAGGGGTGAAATACTGATCTTTAACTATAATACACCTCCGCTTCTCTCAGAGAAGTCAACGAAGAAAGTTATTCTTAATCCGATATTTTCCGAAAATAATCCTGAAAAGCTGGAAATTGATGCTGCAGCATTGTTAGGCCGATATTTCATTTTGAAACAGGCAGATGGTATTTGCATTACAAATAAAGGTACTGTGCAGGGTGAAAAACTTAAAAGACTAGCATTCTCCATCCTCCAATCGACAGGAGCAAGGATCACAAAAAACCGTTATATTTCCTGTCCGACCTGCGGCCGTACAAAATTCAATCTTCAGGATGCTGTAAAAAAAGTCAAAGAAACCACAAAACATTTGACCGGTTTGAAAATAGCGATCATGGGGTGTGTTGTCAATGGCCCGGGAGAGATGGCAGGTGCTGATTACGGTTATATTGGAGCAGGAGAGGGTAAGGTGCATATTTACAGGGGTCTTACACCAGTGTTAAAAAATGTGCCGGAAGAGGATGCTGTTGATGAGTTGCTGAGGATTATAGAAAAGGATAATTAGCCCTCGACCCCGCAGAAACAAGACCACCACCTGAAGGGGAATACCCCCACTCCCGCTAAAGCGGGAGTACCCCCTGAAGGGGGGTTAAAACCTAAATAAATATTGATTTTTAGCCCACTTTTAGGAAGCCTTCTGCTATGGTGGAACAGGTCGTCCCGCGTTAGCGGGAGATTGGGGGGGCATTGAACAGGAAAGAGAGGACTTAATATATTGTGAATGTGACAAGATACCCCTCCTTGCGTTAGCAGGGAGAGCCTGTCCCGGCCGAAGGACGGGAGGGACATAGGGGGTGGGTTCATGTTAAATGCTACACCAACCTGTAGTCGAGCTGTTTCTTTTCCAGGTCGGCCCTCACCACTTCAATAGTGACTCTATCGCCGAGAGTATATACTTTTCCATTTAACCTGCCCCTGAT
>CAZOZU010000347.1:0-2995 GCA_964584355.1 uncultured Rikenellaceae bacterium | reverse complement strand
GGTAAGCCAGCGAAAGGTTTCTGAATTTGCCTAGGTCAGGCTCCTCGAATGTTAAAGAATTATTTTCTCTAAGGTTAAGTCTTGGAAGATCCGATTGAAATCTGTGTGGGTAGCTCAGGGCAAAAAGTATCGGGATTCTCATATCGGGCATACCAAGTTGTGCTTTTACCGATCCATCAGTAAAATGGACAAATGAATGAACTAATGATTGGGGATGAATTGTAACCTCTATTTGTTCGGGTTTAAGATTAAAAAGCCATTTAGCTTCAATAACCTCAAGACCTTTATTCATTAGAGTTGCTGAATCAATAGTCACTTTGTCTCCCATATTCCAGTTGGGATGTATAAGTGCATCCTGAGGCTTTACTTTTTTAAGTTTTTCTTCAGGTATATTAAGAAAGGGACCTCCTGAGGCTGTCAGGGTAATCATTTCAACACTCTTATATTTTTCTCCCATAAGGCATTGAAAGATAGCCGAATGCTCTGAATCAACAGGGATTATGGAGCTTCCCGATATTGAAACCAGTTTACTGATAATTTCCCCGGCCACAACCAGTGTCTCCTTGTTGGCAAGAGCGATTCTCTTACCTGCTTTTATCGCACTTATTACAGGTTTAAGTCCCGAATAACCAACAATAGCTGCTAAAACCAGTGTGGTATCCGATCCGGAAACAACATTATCCAATGCTTCATCACCTGCATATACTTTAATACCTGTCCCGTTAAGTTCATTCCTGAGTTTCTTATAATGATTACTGTTACCTATTATGACACTATCCGGACGGAACTGTATTGCTTGTTTTATAAGCAGATCTACATTATTACCTGCAGCCAGAACAGATGCCTTGAATTCGTCAGGGTATTTTGAAATGACATCAAGCGTCTGAGTTCCTATCGATCCTGTTGAACCTAAAAGTGCAATTTTTTCAGGCATACAAGTATGATGATTATTAAAAAATAATATGTTTTTCGGGGTCAAGCGGAGTTCCCTTGTACCAGATCTCAAAGTGGAGATGAGGCCCTGAAGTATATAACTCACCTGAATCTCCCACTATTGAAATAGATTCCCCGGCACGGACCAGGTCACCTGTCTCCTTAAGCAGACTTGCATTATGTTTATATACTGAAACGATATTGTTGGAATGTTGTACCTGGATAACAAAACCCGTCTCCATTGTCCAGCCTGTAAAGATCACTGTGCCATCAAGTACTGCAGATACGGTGGATTTTGGTTTGGTAACGATATCGGTTCCGAAGTGTCCTGTCCGCAGGTCAAACCCGGCTGATATTATACCTTTTACCGGGGGGAAAAAATGGAGTCCGGCAAGATTTGTAGCTGATTCCCGCGATGCCGGCTGTAAGGTGAGACTGAATCTTTCTTCTTTTTCAACCTCAGCTCTCAATGCGGAATCTTCGGCAGAGTTTTTAAAGGTAATCGATTCATAATCACCTGATGTATTCTGTATTGAAAACAGATCAACGGGTTCATCCCCGGAAATAATAGCTTTTAGATTTGTAAAATACTTATCCCTGAGGTCCAGTTCCTTTTCGAGTGAATCGAGCCGTATAGCACTCATCAGAATATTACGTCGCATAATAACATCGGGATATCCGGGTATGAATTCGCGAAGGTTTGTGAAAGCAATCAAAGATGCTGTAGCTGCAACAATAAAAAGTACCAGAAAAGTAATAATCAGAAAAGCATTATATTTTGTAAGCCTGACCCTCCATACCTCTGCAAAGGTTGCGTCATTGATAACGCTAAATCTGTACTTATCACGCCAGGTACGTTTTTTCTTATCGTTCTTTGCCATCTTTAAATGTTTCCCCGGGACGCAAAGATAATAATAATTTCCGGCTGCCGGCTGTCAGGTTTTATATAACCTTTACGGGTTTATCTTCGCTCTGCCATAAACCATGTTTTGTACAAATGGCCATAGCAGACAGGTTCATTGATACTTCCGGGGCCACAATATAGAAATCCACTTCACTGTGTGACGGTTTGGATCCGTAAACACCTGCAGTATAACGTGCCTCTGCAAGGAGGGTTTCCCTGTTCCAGAGCTGAATCACACTTATGAAATGGTCATGGTCATCGGGATGGGTATAATCTTCTCCCAGTCTCACTTTCACTTCGAATTTTTCTCCACGTTTTACCTGGTCGGGACAAATTACATGAGGCATATGACGGTCGAGGTAATCACGTTTTATCTCTTTTTCTTCTTTTTCTATTTCTGTAGCTGTAAATACTCTTGGCATGGTCTTGTTTTTTTTTATTATAGAACAAATTTAGTATATAAATGTTTTGTGCATCATAATGAAATAAAGAAGCGGAATTAGAAGTTGGCAATTGGCAGTTGGCAAATTTACTTTAGATTATGTCTTGGCATATATTTTTCGGGATTTTCTATCATATGGTTTAATAGCCGGCCAATTTCCTCTGAGTCTTTTATCAGTTCATTATATTGAATCCGGGTAATATATTCACATGCTTCTGCAAAATCGAGGGATACCTGTGTTTCTGTATTCTCCATATCTGCATCACTCATCTTACTGGAAAAATGTTTTGGATACTGGCGTTTTCGATAGCCTTCTTCAATAGCTCTGCAGACAGCCCTTGATGATCGTCTTGTCTGGTCAGTCAATTCATATTTCTCTTCAGCCGGTAATTTTTTTGTTATTTCATAAATTTTCATAGCAAAGGCAAATGCCTTTTTATAAACTGTAAGTTCTCTGAAACTCCCAACCATTCTTATATATTTTTAATACTATTGCCAACTGCCCTTTGCCAACTGCCAACTTTCATATAAAATGATGATGCACGAAGAAATCCCAATAAAGATAAAGATACCATTTACATCAGACAATCACAATATGATAAACTAAAAGAATAATAAATTTGTTAATTGTCATATATGTATTAAATTTGCACCCACAATAATGCGGGGTGGAGCAGTGGTAGCTCGTTGGGCTCATAACCCAAAGGTCGGAGGTT
>CAZOZU010000346.1:0-2997 GCA_964584355.1 uncultured Rikenellaceae bacterium | reverse complement strand
ATCTGTCATATTATTGCCGAGATAACATATAATGACAGTATTTATTTTGATCCTGTTACCAGAAGCTATACCTATCCTTATTCCCCTTACAGAGATTATTTAATGTACGGAGATCCTTATACTTATATTGATCCTTATTCACGCAGATATTATGACCGGAGAAATCGCTATATGCCTCAAAATATGGAGGATCTGTCAAGAGAGCTTGATCAATATCTTATTGATTTTGAGACAGGTGATATATGGGAATATGATGTAGAGGGTGTAAAATCGTTGATTAAAAATGATACCGTGCTTTACAATGAATTCAGAAAACTCCGGCACAGAATGAAAAAAAGAATGATGTTTTCATATATCAGAAGATATAATGAAAGGAATCCGTTGTTTATTTCTTCCCATCCTTAACATGCAGGTCGAGTTGCGGGAAAGGAATCACTATCCCGTTTTCAATAAATTTTCTGTTTATGATCTTCCTGATATCACTTTTCACCTTCTCGATCCTGAAGACATTTTTGCTGAAAAAAAGTACCTGGAAATCGAGTGAAGAGTTGCCAAAATCTGTTAGCCTGGCCTCTATCAGATTCTTTTCAGTTATATCAGGATGTTCTAATGCACTCTCTTCCAGAATTTTGATAACGAGGTCAACATTGCTGCCATAACTCACTCCAACATTAATCCTGAAACGGGTCTTCTTCGACTGGTGGCTCCAGTTTATTACTTTATTGGTTGTAATTTGTGAATTAGGGATTATAACAACTATATCATCTCTGTTTAATCCTCTGGAGGTCCTCAATCCAATATTCTGTATCATTACCACATCACCATCAATCTCCAGCACATCACCTATTTTGGTTGATCCTTCAACAAGGAGTATTATTCCGGAAATAAAATCATTGAAAGTTTGCTGTAATCCAAGTCCCACACCAACCAACAGTGCGGCCGAACCGGCAATTAAGACAGTAATGCTTATCCCGATTGTATCCAGTATCAGGATTATGGATATTGTCCATATTACATATCTTATGATCTGGTACAATGAAAAGGAAGTACTTTTATCGAGCTTATTGAACCACCGTTTTTTAATTACTCCTATTTTAATGATCCATATTATAAGCTTGGTAACCATAAAGATGAGTAAAGCGGTTAACAGCGTATAGACTTTCAGCTCATGTTCTCCTATACGGAAAATCACAAATTCCAATATTCTGTTTATTACTTCCATTTTGAAGATTATTTTACAAGAGATACATTAAACGAGCACACATAAATATATACACTGATATTGCTATACCGTCACACTATCGGGCAGGATCTATTAATCTTAATAATTCTGAGAAAGCAGCTCTTCTCCTGACAATTTGAATTTCCAGGGTTTTTCAGGCAAAGCCAGGTAGACAACCTCACTCGGTTCAAGACCCTCTATGACAACTATATTCTTATCGTTCATCTCTCCGAGCAGCACAACCTGTTTGTCGCCTTTTTTGGTAAATACATAAGTAATACCATCAGCATCAGTTCTGACACATTCGGTAGGGATATAAACAGCATTACTTATAGTATTGATTATAATCTTGTTCCATGTTGTCATCGAAGGGCGGAGTGAGTTATCAGAGCCATCCATTTTAATCAGTACTTCGAACATTTTCGCATCTGAATTTGGAAGTACTTCGCCAATATTTGCCACGCTGGTAATAGTGCCAGTATATGATTTGTCGGGTAATGCATCTATAGCAATTATTACTTTCTGTCCTTCTTTTATCTTATTCACGTCGATCTCGCTTACATAGGTCTGAGAGATCATAGATGACAGATCGGGCAGGGTAGCTACAATTCTGTCGAAAGGATTAACTGATGAGCCTGCTTTTCTTTTGGTTCCGTTCCAGTCCTCTTTGTAAATGAGAATGCCGGAAGAGGGTGCTCTTATTGTGAATTTTGTCAGGAACTCCTGCAGGGCTTCAACCAGTTCTTCAGCATCTGAAACTTCTTTTTTCAGCTTTCTAATATCTACCAGAGCCTGGGCCTTTCTGAGAGTATAATTCTTCTTATTTTGTTCAAGGTTACGTTGTGCTTTATTAAGTGCTATTTCGGCCTGGCGTATTGTTGCCGGGGGTTCATATTTTGATTCAGCAAGCGTGATTTCTGCCTCCTCAACGACATATTGTTGATTTTTGATTTCATCCCTCAGGTCAGTCAGGGTTACTGCTGTATCAAGGATTTTCATTTCGAGATCTGCTCTCAGAGTTGTAAGATCCTCAAGTTCATCCTTCAGTGTATTGTCATATTCTGTCCTGTCAAGCTGAGCTATATAATCTCCTTCCTGCACCATGGTGCCTTCAGCTATAATATCCTGGATTTCAAAGTCTCTTGCACGCATCCTGCCACGACCGCTAAATCCTCCAAAGCCTCCCCTCTGGTTCCCCATACTAATTTCAGGTCCCTGAATATCAATCGATTGTTCAGCATACAACTCACCGGCATTAGCTACTGAAATCTCAAAAAGACCTTTTTTTGCCTCTGTAAATAACTCTTTACTCTTGTCTTGCGAGATTACACTATTGAAAATGATCATCGCCACCGTTATTGCTACGGCGACAATAGCTGTAATAATAATTGTTCGTTTCATATTATTGTTTATTATCTCCTTGTTTAATAATAGACAAATTTATAATCAATTTATTCCATTGTTACCATTCCGGGCATAAAAAACAAAAAAACATTGATTTTATTAGAATAAAGAGGTAGCAGGTTGTCTGCCTTCGCTATCAATCGCCTGATTCAGAATAAATTTTAAACAAGCAAATCGCCGGGAATAAGATGACTTTTTCGGGAAGACCGGGTACCAAAACTGGATAAGTCTGTCATTAATGTTATCTTTGTACAAATACCAAATGTTAAATATATGGAATACAATCAATTTGGCAGTACCAGCAAACCACCGGAATGGAACCAGATCATGCCATGGTTAAAGTATATCATTTCCGGGTTACTACTGATTAT
>CAZOZU010000345.1:0-3002 GCA_964584355.1 uncultured Rikenellaceae bacterium | reverse complement strand
CAAGGTTCAAGGCGTCATATCCAAGGTTTAACCGGTTATTGTTGTGTAATATTAAAAAGATATTTTTGTTGTTAGTGCAATTTATATGATTTCATATAGCAAATGAAACGAAGAATCAGGAATTGGTTTTACTTAATTGCATTTATAGCATTTATAAATATCATTGCAACAGGTTGTACAAAAGATATGGAATCCATTGAGGTACCTGTTCTGATGACATATTCAGTTACTAACACAGGGCAGACTACGGCTACTTGTGGCGGGATAATTACTTTTAACGGAGGAGCTGAAATAACAGCCAGGGGTGTTTGCTGGAGCACAGAAGAGGATCCAACTATCAGTGATAATAAGACAATAGATGGAACAGGATCAGGTAGTTTTATAAGCACTCTGGATAACCTGGATCTCAATACAGGCTATTATGTTAAAGCTTATGCTAAAAACAGTGCAGGTACTGGTTATGGTAATGAGCTTTCTTTTACAACTTCAGGAAATGCGACAGGTAGCAGCACAGGTACAGAGCGGGATATTGAAGATAATTTATATAAAACAATAGTGATAGGTACTCAGACATGGATGGCAGAAAACCTTGAACTACCACGTTTAATGATGGTTCTCCAATACCAATTGTTTCTGAAGTTGCTGACTGGGCTGGAATGACCACTCCAGCATGTTGCTGGTATGCCAATGATGAATCGGCAAATAAAATAACTTATGGAGCCCTGTACAACTGGTATACAGTAAGCTCAGGGAAACTTGCTCCTTCGGGCTGGCATGTCCCTACGCTAGCTGAGTGGACTATACTCATCGATTATCTTGGTGGTGAAGAAACAGCAGGCGGGATGATGAAGGAAACAGGATTTGAACACTGGAACAGTCCAAATACCGATGCTACAAACAGCAGTGGATTTACTGCTCTCGGGGGAGGAGGCCGTTATGGCTTTTGCAGTGGATTTCATGATATTATGGAGAAGGGTTTTTGGTGGACAGCCACACCATCAGATACATCAGAACTTGCTTACTATTACTATCTTTATACAAATTCCGGTATTATTGACAATACCACCGATGTTTTAAAAGCCAAGATTTTTGGTTTCAGTGTGAGATGCATTAAGAATTAAGGGCGAAGGGCGAAGGGCTAAATACTCAATGCTAAATAATTTTATCAAAATAAAGTTACAATAAACTAAGAATCTTTAATTCAGACAACTAAATAATTACTCATGCTTATGCACCGTATATCATGTACTGTGCATCTTATTAATTCTCGCTGCATTATGAAAAAGAAAGTCATTTTAAAAAGGATTCTCCATCATGATGAATGGAGATATGGGATTTATTTCGATTATGATCCCGTGGTCAACAAAACTGTAAAATCTATGCCAGGTGTTACATACAGTGGCACAAATAAATGCTGGCATGTCGCATGTGAGGAAAAAGTCCTGAAGAATATTCTCTCATCCCTGAAGGATATTGCTGAGACAGACATTTCCAGTATTTCGTCACCTTCTGAAATCAGTAAGATGACGAATACTCAATCCTCCAGGCCGAAAATATCTGTCAGGAAAGAGGAAACTGATTATGAGACAAGCAGAGATTACGGAGAGCCGGTTACTATCACTCGTGTATCAGGGGCTCCCCGCGATAATAGTAATTTTGGTCCTGTCAGCTTTTCCATAAGAGAGTCAGATGGCAGGTTAATAATCAAGTTTCTTGGCAGGTATGATGCTGACTGGATTGGTGAATTAAGGTGTTATGGTAAGGTAAAATATGACGAAGTCCGTCGGGAGTGGTTATTAAGCTGGTCGCAGATGACTGTTGACTCTTTGGCTGATTATTTCATGGAAAGAGGGATAGAAATAAAGATTGAGAAGGCAGAGGTACCCATGTCTGTTAAATTAAGGCGTACAGAATCTGGTTCTGAGATTCGCGGCAGGAGTCTTTGCACCAAAGCGACAGAAGGCATCAATAAAGTAAGGTATTATCTGGATGAGAATCGGTATAGTAAAAAGACTATTGAGTCGTATATTGCTTCTCTTGAATTGTTCTTCAAGTATTTTGAAAAAAGATCTCCTGAAGAAATAACCGGCAATGATATTTCTGATTTCTTTCATGATTATATATTAGAGAACAAATATTCATCGTCATATCAAAACCAGATTATTACAGCGATAAAGCTCTATTACAGTCTGAATAACAGCAGTAAGGTAAATATTCTGAAATTAGTACGTCCTCGTCGGGGGCGTTCATTACCGAAGGTATTTTCGAAAGAGGAAGTCAAGCGTATTTTGAATTCGACGCATAACATGAAGCACAGGTTATTATTATGGATTATATATTCATGTGGTTTACGTCGCAGTGAAGTCACGAACATCAGGTTAAGGGATCTTGATCGGGAGCGTGGCATATTGAATATCATAGAGGCCAAGGGTATGATTGACAGGATAGTACCTGTACCTAAAAAGGTATGGATTAAGATTGACGAATATATTGAGAGTTATCGACCTATGATATATTTATTTGAAGGTCATTCGGGAGGCAGGTATTCCCCGGAGAGTGTATACAGGGTATTCAAGGGAGCATTAAAGAAGGCAGGTATTAACAAAGAAGTAGGGGTTCACAGTTTACGGCACAGTTATGCCACGCATCTTCACGAGAGCGGCCTGGATATCAAGTACATACAGGAGTTACTTGGACATAAGAGCACGAAGACGACAGAGATATACACGCATGTAAGTCGGCGCAATCTAATAGATATAAGGAATCCGATTGATGATTTGGATTTAAACTAAAAGGTTAGGTTCTGCGTTCTGCGTTCTGCGTTCTGAGTTCTGAGTTCTTGGCTACAAGTTAAATAGTGAAAAGCAATATATATTAAAACATAGAAACATAACGTTATCCACCCCTATTAGATCATATTAAGTAATTTTACTACTCATATAAACGAGTTGAACTAAACCGACATATGTCGGTAGATCCAAATAAAAATTTTTAGCTTGTAT
>CAZOZU010000344.1:0-3010 GCA_964584355.1 uncultured Rikenellaceae bacterium | reverse complement strand
CAGGATCCGGTTCAAATAAAAGGAATTTTTCTCTCCTGGGAGACCCTGCTTTACAGCTGGCTTATCCATGGCATGGACGGGTAGTAACAGATTCAATAAATCATGTGAGCATTACCATTGATACTGACAGTCTTAAGGCCTTGTCAACAGTAACCATATCAGGACATATTGAAGATAATTCAGGTTCCACTATCAATAATTTTAATGGTGTGGTTTCACCTGTTGTGTTCGATAAGGTGTCAACAATAAATACTCTGGCAAATGATGGAGGACAAACAATGCAGTTTGAAATAAGAAATAATATCCTGTTCAGTGGAAATACAAAAGCAACAAGCGGGAAATTCAGTTTCACCTTCATTGTACCAAGAGATATAGACTATTTATACGGACCCGGGATAATAAGCTATTATGCAGCCAATCAGCAAATCGACATGAATGGCTATTACTCTGATATAATAGTAGGAGGATTTGCCGAATCGACAGTCAGTGATACAACCGGCCCAAATATCAGTCTGTTTATGAATGATACTCTTTTTAAAAACGGTGGTATAACTGACAGTAACCCCAGGATACTGGCAATAATTGAAGACAGCGGAGGAATTAATACTACCGGTTCCGGAATAGGGCATGATGTAACAGCATACCTTGATGATGACAGGAACAATTCATTTATTCTTAACAACTATTTTGAGAATGATTTTGATAACTATACAAGAGGAAAGATATTATATGATCTTTACGACCTGGAAAAAGGCAGCCATTCTCTTACCTTAAAGGCATGGGATAATTATAATAATTCGTCGGAAAAATCAATACTGTTTCTTGTTGAATCGGATGAAAGGTTTATTCTCAGCAATCTGTTGAATTATCCGAATCCTATAATAAATGATACAAAAATTAGTGCTGAACATAACAGGCCTGATGAGGAGTTCAAAATTACTGTCAGGATATTTGATATGAGCGGCAGAATAATAAAGATCATAAACAGCACAACATATTCCACTGGTTATCAGTTAACACCAATTATCTGGGATGGTAAAAGTGATTCGGGAAGAAGAGTCGGAAGAGGCCTCTATCTGTATAGTGTAACAATAACGATAACCGGTGGTGAAACTGCATCTGTATCAGGACAAATGATCATTTTATAACAAATGGACAATATGTGAGGTAAAAAATTGTTTTATATTTGCACTTTCGCATTATGAGTGGAATGAGATTAAAAAAACGGACAACAATACTGCTTATATTGTTAATCACACTTTCAGGCACCAATATACTGAATGCCCAGGATAGTAGTGGAGAACTTAATGCTATCCAGACAGTTGTGCCCTTTCTTACCATTGCTCCTGATTCAAGGGGAGGTGCAATGGGCGATGCCGGTGTTGCAACCTCACCTGATGTTTACAGCATGCACTGGAATCCTGCAAAATTTGCATTTATCGATGGGAAAGGTGGTATTGGCATCGCATATTCACCATGGTTAAGGAACCTGGTCCCCGATATTAATATCGCTTATCTTTCAGGATATTACAGGTTCGATACTAAGCAGGTCATAAATGGCAGCCTGATCTACTCATCCCTGGGCGATGTTTCATTCACTGACGATTTCGGAAATCTGAAAAGGACCTTTAAACCCAATGAATGGTCGTTTGACCTGGGTTATTCAAGATTATTTACTGATAATTTTGCAGGAGGAATAGCTTTCAGATTTATCTATTCCAACCTTACCGGTGGATTTTATTCAGGAGGTGAGGCAACAAAGCCTGGAATATCTGTAGCTGCAGACATCAGTGCCTATTATCGTAAAGATATAGACCTGCTGAATAAAAATGCTCAAATTGCTTTTGGTGGAAATATTTCAAATATTGGAGCAAAGATGAGTTATTCTGACTCACAAACCTCAGATTTTATTCCCATAAACATGCGCATTGGTACAGCTTGCACATTTGATCTCGATCAATATAATAAAATAACTCTGACAATTGATATCAATAAGCTGCTGGTACCGACCCCTCCTCTATATGATATTTCAAATCCCGACAGTATAATTGCCGGGAAAGATCCTAATACAGCTGTTCCTGTAGCTATATTCCAGAGTTTTATTGATGCTCCGGGCGGTTTTAAGGAAGAGCTTCATGAGCTAACCTATTCATACGGTGCAGAATACTGGTATAATGAACAGTTTGCTATCAGAGCCGGATATTTCCATGAAAATGAGACCAAAGGCAACCGTAAATATTTTACTGCCGGTGCCGGCTTCAGGCTGAGCGGCTTTACTGTTGATTTCTCATATCTCATGCCGACAGTTCAGAATCATCCTCTTGCACGTACTTTACGGTTTTCACTCGCTTTTGATATTAATGCATTAAGGAACACAACCAAATCGCGAATATGACTCCCAGAATAGGGCAGGGAATTGATTTTCACAGACTTGAAAAAGGTTTAAAACTATGGCTTGGTGGAATTCTCATTCCTTCAGATAAAGGATCTGTTGCCCATTCCGACGGAGATGTACTTCTTCATGCTATATGTGATGCATTACTCGGCGCTGCAGGACTCAAAGATATAGGAAATAACTTTCCGGATACAAACCCCGAATTTAAAAACATCGATAGTAAGATTCTTCTTCAAAGATCCTATGATCTTATTAAGAAAAAAGGATTCAGTATAATAAATATCGACAGTACCATCTGTCTTGAAACACCCAAAATTGCAGCTCATATTCCCGAAATGAAGTCTGTAATCTCGTCTATTCTCGAAACAAAGTCTGAAAATATTTCGATCAAGGCCACCACATCTGAAAAACTTGGTTTTATAGGACGGAAAGAAGGTATTATGGCAATAGCTGTTGCCCTGATTGAAAAATAACCCCCGTCCCTCAGCCATACCGATAGCTATATATCAAATTGTTATATTATATGGGTTTATAGCCCCCCTTTAGGGGGGTTGGGGGGTTGGGGGGTTGGGGGGGTGGGGGGTTGGGGGGTTGGGGGGTTGGGGGGTTGAGTGT
>CAZOZU010000343.1:0-3020 GCA_964584355.1 uncultured Rikenellaceae bacterium | reverse complement strand
CTGACTGCGTCAGCAGCCAGGCAGGGAACCTGAATCTGAAGTTTAGGAAACTTCCCTGCCCGACTGACGTCGGTCAGGCGGGCGTTCTATCCATTGAACTATGAGGCCGAATATTTGTTTTTCAAAAATTCTTTACCACATCCGCTCTTTAAATATTTTTCTCGTCTTCTTGCTTCTTCCCTAGTTTCAACGTTCTCTTTATGAATCAATTTCCAAGGTTTGTAGCCTTTTGTCGATTTAGTTTTGCCTTGATTATGTTCAGACAAACGTTGTTCAAGGTTTGAAGTAAATCCAACATATATTCTACCGTCAATATAGCTTTTTATTGCATAAACTACAAAAGCCATCTTTTGTTTAAAAATACTTACGTTCCCTGCCTGCCGGCAGGCAGGTATCCATTGAACTATGAGGCCGGATAACGGCGCAAAAATATTGCTTTTTTTTGTCATTGCAAATGATCAGGACTTTTACGAAGTACCTGTTATGTGTAAATACTATGCTGCTTTATTCTCCCAATCAATGAAAAAATAGGCTATATTTGATACTTTCAAATAATCTGACCATGAACTGGATCGATTTTATAATAGTAATCATTCTGGGTATATCGCTGATAAGAGGATTTACAGAAGGTCTTGTGAAAGAGGTGGCATCACTGGCTGCATTGATACTGGGGATATGGGGTGCCATAAGATTCTCGAATTTCACGGCAGCAAAGCTGTACGACTGGTTTGATTTGACCGGCCAGTATGTAGGTATTATAGCGTTTATAGTGACTTTCGGAGTAATTGTTGTATTGGTTCATTTCATCGGAATATTTGTTGATAATATTGTTAAAGCTGTATCACTTACTTTTTTAAACAGGCTCCTGGGTGTTGTTTTCGGACTGTTCAAATCGGTACTTATCCTCAGTGTTTTCTTTGTGATCCTGAATGCCATTGATGCACGAAGATCCTTTCTTCCAAAGGAAAAAATTGAGGAATCGATGTTTTACAATTCTATATCCGATGTTGCACCAGCCCTTTTTCCAATAATCGGAGAGGGTGATTTTCAAAGGAGCTTTGAGAGGTTGAAGAAAATACCGGATGAAAGACCTGAACCGGAAGTAAACCATGAAGAGGTAGCTATTTAGCTCTGTTTGCTATATTTGCAATTCTGAAATAAGGAGTATATGAATTTTATAGAAGAACTGAAATGGAGGGGCATGTTACATGACATCATGCCGGGAACGAAAGAATTGCTTCAAAAAGAGATAACCTTAGGATATATCGGCTTTGATCCAACAGCTGATTCGCTTCACATAGGTCATATGGTACAGGTAATGCTGCTGGTTCATTTCCAGAGAGCAGGGCATGTGCCCATAGCGCTCATCGGAGGTGCTACCGGAATGATAGGTGATCCATCCGGACGGAGCGAGGAGAGATGCCTTATGGATGAAACTTTGCTCCGCAAAAACCAGGAAGGCATAAGAAAACAACTGTCGAAATTTCTTGACTTTGAATCAGGTAAGAAAAACAGTGCCATTCTGGTAAATAATTATGACTGGATGAAAGAGTACTCTTTCCTTGATTTTATACGCGATATAGGAAAGCATATTACGGTCAATTATATGATGGCAAAGGATTCAGTAAAAAAGAGACTGGGGTCCGATGCAAAGGAGGGAATGTCATTTACAGAGTTCTCTTACCAGCTTGTACAGGGAACAGATTTCCTTCATCTTTATGATAAGTATGGATGCAGGCTGCAGATGGGTGGTTCCGATCAATGGGGAAATATCGTTACAGGAACCGAACTGATAAGACGTAAAACCGGAGGAGAGGCCTTCGCACTTACCTGTCCTCTCATAACAAAATCAGACGGATCAAAATTCGGTAAGACAGAAGCCGGAAACGTATGGCTCGACCCCGGGAAAACATCACCATACCATTTTTACCAGTTCTGGCTGAACGTGTCGGATGAGGATGCCGCAAAATACATAAAGATATTTACACTTCTCGGTAAAGATAAAATTGAAAGCCTTATTTCGGAACATAAAGAATCTCCTCATGAAAGGCTGCTTCAGAAACGTCTGGCAGAAGAGATGACTATTATGGTACATTCCCGCGAAGAGCTCAATCTGGCAAAGGAGGCATCACAGATACTGTTCGGGAAAGGTACAACGGAGTCACTGAAAAAGATGGATGAAAAAACTTTTCTATCGGTTTTCGAATTGACTCCAATGGTGGAAGTCAGTAGAGAGATATTTACAAAAGATGTTTCAGTTGGAGAGCTTTGTTCCACATACACAGGCATTTTCACATCTAAAGGCGATCTAAAGAGACTAATTCAGCAAGGGGGATTTAGTATAAATAAAGAAAAGATTATTGATATCGACCAAAAAGTCCTTCCTGAAATATTACTAAACAATAAGTACATACTTATCCAAAAAGGGAAAAAGAATTTTACACTGATTAAAGTAAAAAAATAAACCGCAAAGTTCGCTGAGCCTCAAATGCTAAGATCGCAAAGAATTGTAATCCGGGATTATAAACTTTGCGGACTTTGCGATAACTTTGTGTGCTCTGCGGTTAAAATTTTTTTGTTGGATTATCACTATCTCAGATCTGCCGCAATAATAGAAACATCATCAAACATGTGGGGATTTGTATCAGGTATTCCGAGATAACTGATCAAAGCCTGTATATTATCTTTTACAGGTTTTTTATTCGAGATATGGCGAATTATCTCTTTTGTGCCAATATCTTTTCCTTTATCATCCTTTAATTCCGAAAGACCGTCGGTATAACATACTATTTTGGAATAATTCCTTACAAGAAACTCTTCCTTTATTACAGCAGGAATCTCATCGAGCATTCCTACGCCAACACAACCAGCATCAAAATGAGTCACCTCACCCGTTAAGGTGTCATAAAGAACAGGAGGATTATGTGCTGCATTCACATATTCAAGTACCTTTTTTGTGTGGTCATAGCGTGCAATAAAAAGTGTAATGAATTTTTCCCCTGCAGCATTTTTTACCACGA
>CAZOZU010000342.1:0-3026 GCA_964584355.1 uncultured Rikenellaceae bacterium | reverse complement strand
TCCCGGTTTAGACCCTGGCATTTTTGCAAAAGATGAGAATGCCGAGGCTATTGAAGAGAGAGTTTCAATATATTCTATCTGGTTTCTGGAGAATTTCTCAAGCTTTTTTTCAAAACCGGGTACACCATCTTTCCATGATTTAACAAGCTGTTGTACATTAAGTTTCATTGGTGTGAGAGGATTTTTGATCTCATGGGCAATCTGTTTTGCCATTTCCCTCCATGCATACTCTCTTTCAGAATTTGCAAGTTTATCAGCACTCTCTTCAAGCTCATCGACCATTCTGTTGTACTGCTTAACCAATTCCCCTATTTCATCACTGTCGTTATATACCAGATGTTCGGTTTTTTTGCCAAGCTTAACGCTTGCCAGACCTTCACCCAGCATTGCCAGTGGCGATGTCAGCCTGCCACTAATGAAGACTGCGATGCTCATTGTGATCAATATCAGAAGAAGCGTGAAATTAACCACAGCGGCAACCAGGGTGGAGATGTCTCTTGCCAGAAGACTCTGCATCCTGAAATAGGGAAGGTTTACATATGCCAGAGCTTTACTGTTGACATTATAGAATGGAACATAAGCTGAGAGAAATCCGAGACTGCCAATTGACTCTGTATGAATATATTCACTTTTTGTAAGATCCCCCAGGTTAATAAGAGCCATAATATTCATTCTCATGCTTGTGAGGTTACGGTAGAATATTTCAGGGCGCGATGTAGCTATAAGGAATCCATTAAGATCATACAGATTGATATCGGTAGCAAAGATGTTCGACAGGTTAATCAGTAGTTCGTTTAACGATGAGTTGGCATCATTACTCCAATCTGCTGACAGGTATTCTTCATTTGATAAATTATTATCAAGCTCTGTATATACAGAATTCATCTTCTCTTTAATATTCTCTTTGTGTTTTGCCTGGTATTGTCCTATTGTAAGTTGTGTAACAACAATTCCTACCAGGATAAATGAAAATAACAGTATTCCGATAAATGACATCTGGAGTTTCTGACGAAAGTTCAGGTTTTGCAGACTTTGCGATGCAGGAGGCCTGATTATCATAAGAATAAGATTAGTAAAGATGAAGATAAACACAAACAGGTAGGCAAAAGAGATGATAATATCCCTTAGTGTAATTTCCGGCCGGCTTATCACAACTGTGGCATTGCCGTTTCTGAAAGCTATGTGTCTGAATTCTCCGCTGTTAAAGATCCGGTATTCGGAATCCTTGACTACATAGCTGTCATCAGTTTTTTCATATGCAAATGCACCATAGTTGAGAACAATTTCTCCATTAATATATTTTGCGAAAGAGTAATCCTTTAATCCTGAATAATCCCTGAATTTCCTGTCAAGCAGTAATTCGGAATAACCCGGTTGAAAAACACTGACATTACTGTATAATTCAATAAATAATCCATTTGTAAAACGAGACTCCTGCCTGAATAATATTTTTCCCAGGTAATATGATCTTCCTCCCTGGTTATCAATGAAATAAAATCCGGTGCCAGTAAGTTTATATCCATATTTGTCTATTCGTTCATCAAAAAAACCGAAACAGTTCTCATAATACTCATTTTCTGAAGCAACGAGTAAGGAATCATCATTTCTGCATAATACTATACTGAAATTAAAATTACCCCAGTATCCATCAAAATAATTATCGTACAGATAATTATATATCCTGTTAAAATCTTCTGTCCCGAACAACCTTACATTCATCATGTTGTTTAACACAGTATCGTTGGTAATCACCGGCCACATATCGAGTAGTAGATGTTCAGCTTCAGGATCGTTATCGGTTGAAAAGGAGAGTGCCTGGATCTTAATTTGTTCCGTGGTTTTCTTCTCTGAATAGAGTGTTATCTGAACTACTGAATATAATCCAAAAATAAGTGACAATAAAACTGAAATTCTGAATAGTCCTGTTTTATAATTTGCTGAATAGCAGGTAACAGCTATAACAGAAATGAAAAGTATTGCTGTTGAAAAAAATGACACCAGGTCTTTATGAAAGAAAGCTACCAATACAGCCAGGGAGGTAAAAACCGGAACAATAATGACTTTAATACCTTTCAGCTCTGTCATCCGGAGTATTTTCAGGAGAAACATCACAGGAACAGATAACAGCAGGATGATTGAAGAGAATCCTGCCACACTGAAAAAACTCAGACTCAATACCTTATATGTTTCAAAGCTAATGTTTGCATTTGAAATCAACTGGCTGAAAATAATATGTATAAGGCTTATGAGACAAGCTCCTGTAATAAGCATTAATGTTAAAAAAAGATATTGGGAGGGTTGGTTTTTTATACGGATCTCTGAAGGGAAGAAATTCAGAAAGAGATATGCCTGTACTGCAGTCAGGATGCTTATTATCAGGAGATGTCCCAGTGAAGGGATTAACATATTCAGAGAAAACATATAGGGTGAAAACAATCCTGTTCTCATTACAACCTCAGGCTTCCCTGAAATCAGAACCGCTGCATACAATACTATAAATATCAACAACGAAAAAGCAATACCTGTAATATTTTTCCCCTTCTCTTCCATATACCTTAAAAGTGAACAGGTCAGCCAAATAATTAGAATGAAAAAAGATATCCATAAGACAATGGGTATAATTATCAAAATTGAATTGCTCTTAACTTCCGGGAAAACAAGAGAAAAAAGGAATTCATCATTGCTGTTTAAAATATCATATACTGAGCTGTCCTGTACTGTTGTGAATTCCACATCATCAGGAATTCTGAAATCCTTTACAAATCCACTCTTAATTATGTCATTTTCAAAACTATAGTCAGTTCTTACCCTGAGCAGTCCGACAAATTCTTCATTGTCCGATTTTATTATCCCGGGTACAAACCATCCATTTTGAATGGAAATAAAGGATTTGGCAAAAATTGAATCATTGGTTGTCAGAGGTACATCAAAATCATTATCTGACCAGTAAACAAGGTTATTGTCAAAATACTCAAGAATTGTAATATTATTCTGTTCTGCTAATGAAAATATATTTTCCCAGGCTG
>CAZOZU010000341.1:0-3048 GCA_964584355.1 uncultured Rikenellaceae bacterium | reverse complement strand
TGTGATCTTTCCATAGCACGAACATTGCATCGGGATCATTTTCAAAATCGCTTTTTAATGATAAGGGAATACCCTTCCTGTCAACAGCTACAGGTGTTGATCCGGTCGTATCAGCAGTAATACCGGCAATATTATCAATTATCTCTCTATCCAGTCCTTTAAGTGACCCCTTTACTGACTCTTCAAGTCCTTCTATATAATCAAGAGGATGCTGTCTGAACTGATTTAATGAAGGATCGCAATAGAGTCCCTTTTTCCACCGTGGGTATTCATATACTGATGTTCCCGCTATTTCACCGTTGTCTGTATCCACAATCACCGAGCGGACCGAATCGGTTCCATAATCAATACCTATAACATATTTTTTTACCATCTGTTATTTGTTTTTTTTCTCTGTCCATAATAGGCATCTCTGCCATGTTTCCTTCCAAAGTGTTTTTCGAGAATATATTCATCAACCGGTTCTTTATTACCGAGCATCTCTGTATAAAAAGCTGTTTTTGCAACTTCTTCAAGCGCAACTGCATTATATACAGCGCTTTCGGGGTCCTCTCCCCAACTGAATGGACCATGGCAACAGACCAGAATTGAAGGTACATGCATCGGATCACTGACATCTATTCTTTCTACGATTACCTTACCTGTATTTACTTCATAATCACTTTCAGTTTCAGTTTTATTTAGTTTTCGCGTACAGGGTACCTCTCCGTGGAAGTGGTCAGCATGAGTGGTACCCATGGCCGGAATGCTTCTTCCGGCCTGCGCCCATGAAGTAGCATATGTTGAGTGAGTATGGACAATACCACCCAAATTTTTATAGGTTTTATACAGAAGTAAATGAGTAGGGGCATCTGTTGAGGGTTTGAACCTGCCCTCAACTACCTTCCCCTCCAGATCAAGTACCACCATATCATCAGTCTTCATGGACTCATAGCTCACTCCGGATGGTTTTATTACTATGAGTCCTGATTTTTTGTCTCTGCCGCTTGCATTACCCCATGTATGGACTACCAATCCATGTTTTACCAGATCGAGGTTTGCCCTGAAAACAGATTGTTTTAAATCATCCAGCATGATTCCAGACTTATTTAACTTTAAACTTTAGTTACTCCTAACTCCTAACTGACATCCACATTGAAATAGAAGTCTCGCTTTGACAGCTTCTTATATTTTGTCTTGTTGAACCTGTAGTAGTATGCTCCCCTTTGGGATGTCTCCTTTTCCTTCTCTTCGAGTTTTTCCAGAATATTCATCGACAGGATCTTCTTTCTGAAATTTCTTTTATCAATAGTTATCTGGTATATTGCTTCGTAGAGGTCAAGGAGCTGAACCAGAGTAAATTTTTCGGGAAGCATTTCAAAACCGATAGGCTTGATCCTTACCTGCAGGCGTAGTTCTTCAAGGGCTCTCTCCACCATTTCGTAATGATCGAAAATCAGTTTGGGTAACTTTTTTATTGATTGCCAGTGAGCTCCGTTTTTATGCGCTGCTTTCTGGTCGATATCCTTGATCTTTATCAGTGCCCAGTAAGCCACAGAAATAACCCTGGCACCCGGATCTCTTGAGGGTTCGCCATAGCAATAAAGCTGTTTCATATAGATATTCTTCAGACCCGTGAGATTACGAAGCACACGGCAGGCTGCCACATCAATACTTACACCTTGTTCTACAAATCCACCTGCCAGTGACCATTTTCCCTTTGCAGGATTAAAACTCCGCTTCACAACCAGAAGTTTGAGTTCTTTTTCAATAATATCGTATCCGAAAATTATTGAATCGACCGCTACAAGATGTTTTTTATACTTTGAATAAAGCTTCATGATATAATCCTTAAGATTAGATTCCTTATTCCATGAAGGCGGATAGTTACACTATCCCGGCCGAGATATGATAATACACTTCGTTCATTTTCAGTTCTTTCCTGAAAATGTCAAGATTACATTTTTCATCAATGAGGACAAATTCAATTCCCAGCATGTCTGCAAAGTCCTCGAGATATTCTTTGTCAACAGCCGTACTGAAGCCAGTATGATGTGCTCCCCCGGCATATATCCAGGCAGCAGCGCCTGTTTTCAGGTCGGGCATTGGTGTCCACAAGACACTTGCAACCGGCAGTTTGGGCATATCGGGGCACTTAACAACCTTCACCTCGTTAACAATCATTCTGAATCTGTTACCCAGGTCAATTATGGTAGCATTTATCCCTTTCCCCGGAGCAGATTTGAAAACGAGTCTTGCCGGGTCGGCTTTACCACCTATTGAAAGCTGATGAATTTCAACTGCAGGTTTTCCAATAGAAATTGAAGGACATACCTCAAGCATATGTGCACCAAGGACTCTCATCCCTTCAGGATCGAAATGATAAGTATAATCTTCCATAAATGAGGTGCCACCTTTTAATCCCGATGCCATTACTTTCATTGACCTGACAAGAGCAGCAGTTTTCCAGTCACCTTCAGCACCGAAACCGTAACCTTTGGCCATCAGACGTTGAACTGCCAGACCGGGTAACTGTTTAAGACCGTGAAGATCCTCAAAAGTGGTAGTAAATGCCTTGAAGCCTCCTTCCTTAAGGAATTTTTCCAAACCGGCCTCTATTCTCGCAGCCTCCTGAAGAGATTCCGAACTTGCCACAGTTTTTGTCATTATATAATCTGAACTGTATTCTGCAATCAGTTTCTTTATTGCAGAGGGAGACACTTCGTTTACTGCCTTAACAAGGTCGCCCACACCATATCCGTAAACCGAATACCCCATTTTTATCTGTGCGCTCACTTTATTGCCTTCGGTTACTGCCACATCACGCATATTATCTCCAAAACGGGCAATCTTCATATTGCGGGCATCATCATAAGCGACAGCGGCTCTTATCCATACGGCTATACTGTCAACAGCTTCAGTATCCCGGTAATGCCCAACAACAACCTTCCTGTCAAGCCTCATCCTTGTGCCGATGAATCCGAATTCGCGGTCTCCGTGTGCCGACTGGTTAAGGTTCATGAAATCCATATCGATGGTTTTCCATGGTATATCCCTGTTAAGCTGTGT
>CAZOZU010000340.1:0-3050 GCA_964584355.1 uncultured Rikenellaceae bacterium | reverse complement strand
AAGCACTATTTCCTTGTTCGGATTCAGATTTGCCAGTGAAATGTGTATTTTACCCTCTTTATCCATTGAAGCAGAAGCCGAGATTGCCGGAATTGTATTCTCTCCCAATTCATAATCCTCACAAACCAGGTCGGTGTTGAGAAGCTTTGCATCCTGATGAACTTTGAACATCCTGAAAACATGGTATGTAGGTGTAAGTACCATCTTATCATCATTTGTCAGGATAACAGCCTGCAGAACATTTACGGTCTGTGCCAGGTTTGCCACCTTGACCCTGTCGGCATGCTGGTTAAAAATATTAAGATGTATGGCTGCCGTTATTGCATCCCTGAGTGTATTTTGCTGGTACAGGAAACCCGGATTCGTTTCGGGTTCCACTTCGAACCAGTTGCCCCATTCATCTATTACAATGCCTTTTGTATTACGGGGATCATACCTGTCCATTACAGCTTTATGACCTTTGATTATCCTGTCCATTTCATAATTAAGCCTGAAGGTCTCAATCCAGTCATCCTCGGTAAAGTCTGTTGCACTGTTTTTATTGCCCCATCCTCCGGGTACGGAATAATAATGGAGGGAGAGCCCCTGGAACATATAACGATTTTGAGGTTCCTTCATAAGTGTCTCAGTCCATTCGAAGTCATAGTTGTTTGCTCCGCAGGCAATCCTGTAGAGTCTGTTTCCAGAGAAGTTCCTGAGGTATGTCGAATACTGTCTCATAACGTCACTGTAGAAATCGGCAGTCATATTTCCTCCGCATCCCCAGTTCTCATTACCAATACCAAAATATTTCACTTCCCAGGGTTCTGCCCTGCCGTTTTCTTTTCTAAGTCTTGTCATAGGACTCTCCGCATCTGAGGTAAGGTATTCGACCCATTCTGCCATTTCTTTCACAGTGCCTGAGCCTACATTGCCACAAATATATGCATCACAATCAAGCAGTTCGATTAGTTTCATGAACTCATGGGTTCCGAATGAATTATCTTCTGTAACACCTCCCCAATGGGTGTTTATTATTGAAGCCCTTTTCTCCTGGGGCCCGATACCGTCTTTCCAGTGGTATGTGTCGGCAAAACAACCTCCCGGCCATCGCAGGTTAGGAATCATTATTTCACGTAAAGCAAACAGGACATCATTCCTGATCCCGTCGGTATTTGGAATTTTTGAATCTTTCCCAACCCATATTCCTCCATAAATACATGATCCCAGATGTTCTGAGAAATGTCCATAGATATCTTTACTGATAACAGGACCAGGATTATTTGTGATAATTACAAGCTGGTTAGGTTTATTAGCATAAGGTTTCTGTGCAACGAGGTTGACAACAGAACTTAAGACCAATACTAAAAAAATTAAGAATAATCTCTTCATAATTGATATATTTTAATGATTCATAGCAAAAATTTAATCACGAATGTACTCAAAGGTCACATAACTATTCTATAAACACATCTAATAAAATACTTGCTTAAAAGTGGGAGATCCCTCGCTCCGCTCGGGATGACAGGGCTATTTATTTTTTGGGGGGGGTAAAGGGAGGGGCGACAATTTGCCGGGGCAAATTACCGCCCCTCCCCACCTTCTACCCTTTGGCCATGTCATTCCGAGTGAAGCGAAGAATCTCATAATTCCATTACTGTAAATCAATTAATTATTTGTGTATAAAAAATAGTTCATAAAAAGGTTCACCAAAGTTTATTTCATTTGATCCTCAAGGAACGATCCGAGTTTTTTATATTTTTCAAAAAGGATTTCATATTTCCTTGCTTTTCCAGGATCGGGTTTATATTCCTTTTCAAATCCACTACCCATTGCATCCTGGGCAGAGGGTATATCTTTATGTATACCTGCCACAACCGACGCCGCCATTGCAGAACCCAATGCACATGTCTGGTCGGAGCTCGCCACCTTAATCGGCATATTGAGGACATCAGCAACAATCTGCATTACGTATGGATTCTTTTTGGCTACTCCTCCTGTGGCAATTACTCCGTCTATTCTGATACCTTCAGATATGAATCTCTCATTTATCATCTTTGAGCCAAAAGCGGTGGCTTCAACAAGTGCTTTAAAGATCCCCGGGGCATCAGAGCCAAGTGAAAGGCCTGTTATTGCTCCTTTGAGTGCCTGGTTGGCATCTGGTGTTCTTCTGCCGTTCAGCCAGTCGAGAGCAACAATTGATGTTTTCTCGTCAGTAATCTTCTCAGCCTGTTTGCTCAGCTCATCTATTATCCTGTCTGCTGTTATATCACTTATTCTCTCTTTTGATCTCTGATCTATCCCACTCATTCCTGATAATATTTCATCTACTGGCCATAAAAGAAGTTTTCCAAACCATGCATATACATCACCAAAGGCAGACTGGCCGGCTTCAAGACCCATCATACCCGGTATTATTGATCCGTCGACCTGTCCGCATATGCCTGCAACCAGCTTATCTCCAACCTCTTCCATTGATGAAACAAGCATGTCGCATGTTGAAGTTCCCATTACTTTTATGAGCTGATAAGGTTTTATCCCGCCTCCGACAGCACCAAGATGGGCATCAAAAGCACCTGCTCCGATCTTTACATTTTCAGACAGACCAAGCCTTGCGGCCCATTCGCCTGAGATAGTACCAACCACAACATCACAGGTGTATGTATCATTGTAAAGATGTTCCCTTAATCCTCTTAGTAAAGGATCCAGTTTCACCAGAAATTCCTCATCAGGCAAACCTTTGAAATCAGGGTGCCACATTGCCTTATGCCCTGCAGCACAACGACTTCTGATGATCTTCAGGGGATCAGTATTATCACACAACAGAGCAGGTATCCAGTCGCAATGTTCCACCCATGAATAAGTATGACTTCTGACTTTTTCGTTTTTGCGCAAAATATGGAGAATCTTTGCCCAGAACCATTCCGATGAATATATTCCTCCTTCATACTTGGTGAAGTCTGTCCCTCCCCATGAACCGGTAAGATCATTTATCTCTTCAGCCTCTCTGAAGAGATAAATGATCTTACCGGTTCATGGGGAGGGACAGACTTCACCAAGAACCGGTAAGA
>CAZOZU010000339.1:0-3053 GCA_964584355.1 uncultured Rikenellaceae bacterium | reverse complement strand
GATAAACAGGTTTCTGAAACGCAAATCGGAGCTCATCAGGATAGGTGATGTGAGAAAAGCCATCCACCTCACAGAACCTTATTTCAGGGATTCCGATGTTGCTGTTATTGATATCTCATCTGTAAGACAATCAGATGCGCCCGGTACTATAAGTCCTGCTCCCAATGGTTTTTATGGTGAAGAGATCTGTACACTGGCAAGATATGCAGGTATTTCCGATAATCTTAAAGTTTTCGGACTTTTTGATGTAGATCCTGATGTTGATATCAGGTCGCAGACTTCAGCTCTTGCTGCGCAGATTGTATGGTTCTTTCTTGAAGGTTTTTCGCAGAAACAGTATGAAACCCCTGTATTAAGCAACAACAGCCAGGGAAGGTTCACCAGATACCATGTTAATGTAACCGATATTGAGGATGACCTTATCTTTGTAAAAAGTAATCTTACCGACAGGTGGTGGATGGAACTGTTGAGCAGTGATGACAAACCACGGTATATAGCCTGTTCGCATGAGGATTATCTTAAGGCAAACAGGAATGAAATCCCTGAACGGTGGGTACAAGGATATGAAAGACTTAAATAAAATAAAAGTATATTTGTTTACGTTTTATATTTTTATTTATTTTACTTATTACTCACACGGGCATTACATCTGCTGGTAAAGAAATGAAAAGACTAAAAATTACATTTCTTTTTTTAACTATAATAACTTGTTCGGGCTGGTCGCAGCAAGATCCGCTTTCAAGTCATTATATGTTCAATACAATGACATATAATCCTGGTATTGCAGGTACTTCAGGTATGATATGTGCAACAGCACTTAACAGGCAGCAATGGCTGGGTTTTGACGGAGCACCTTCAACGACTATTTTTCACATTACGGCCCCGATTGCTCCTTTCCGGATAAAAAGTGGTGTCGGTCTCTTGATAAAAAGTGATAATATTGGTTTTGACAGAGATATAACTATTTCCGGAGCCTATTCTTATCTTATGGACGTGGGGATGGGAAAACTGGGAATAGGGATCAGTCTCGGAGTAATTAATAAGTCTCTGGAACCCAAATGGTTTATTCCTTCCGGTGATGAATTCACCCAGGCCAATGAAGATCCTCTCATTCCCGTAAATAAAGAGAGTGTTATTGCCTTTGATGCAGGAGTGGGAGCCTATTATAGAACTGATAAATATTATGCCTCTGTTTCTGTAACCCATATAAACCAGCCTAAAATAAAATACACAAAAGATAATTCAACAGCTATTAGTTATATCAGCCGACATTATTATGTTACAGGAGGTTATACGGTACAGCTCCCGAATCCTTCACTTGAGCTGTTACCCTCGGTTTTTGCATTCAGTGACGGTAAGACAGTCCAATTTAATGTAACATCTCTTATACAATACAATAAAAAGGTATGGGGAGGCGTTTCCTACAGAGCTGGTGATGCATTAACAGGCATAATTGGCTTTGAACTATATAATGGGATTCGTATTGGTTATGCTTATGACTTCCCGCTTTCGGACATCAGAAAAAGTACCAGCGGATCACATGAATTTATAGTAAACTATTGTTTTGATATCAGTTTGGGTAAAAGCCCCATGCGATATAAAAGTATAAGATTTTTATGATTATTAAAAAAAAATAACTTACTTGCATTATAAATTCTTAAAAAGTATGAAAAAGGTTATCCTATCTGCCCTGATAATAATAATCTTATTTAGTGGGTGTGGCTCATCAAAAACAGGTGAGCTCACCGGAGTTCCGGGAAGAAAAAAGTTCTTTGAACCGGTACCATTTGAAATGGCATTTATACCTGCCGGAAACTTCATGATGGGGCCAAGCGATCAGGATGCTATGTTTGCAATGAACAGTCTCTCAAAATCAGTTACTGTTGACGCATTCTGGATGGACCAGACGGAAATCACCAACAACGAATACCGTCAATTCGTTTACTGGGTACGTGATTCAATCCTTAGAACAAAACTCGGCGACGCAGGGATTCCCGACAGGGAATATTTTCTTGTAGACGATGATGGAAATATTATCGAACCCAATGTTATAAACTGGGATGAAAAGATAGACCCGGAAGAAGAGACTACCATAAGTATTATTGAGGAGATGTATTACCCTCCGGAAGAGAGATTCAACGGGAGAAAGCAGTATGATGTCCGTAAGTTTAATTATTCTTACTACTGGGTTGATTACCAGCAAGCCGCAAAAGCCAGGTATGTATATGATTATGAGAACAATACAGGTAGATATGAAGGACAGGTGACCAACCTTGATGGGTCACGTACCGATGTACAGGATCGTTCTTCATTTATTAAGCACAAAATTATCAATATTTATCCTGACACTCTTTGCTGGATCAGGGACTTTACATATTCATTTAATGATCCTCAGGCCGATCTGTACTTCTGGCATCCATCATTCGATGATTATCCTGTTGTTGGTGTCAACTGGGTTCAGGCAACAGCTTTCAGTAACTGGAGAACCGATTATATGAACAGTGCACTAAGAAAGCAGGGTGTTGTTGATGTAATGAAATACAGGCTGCCACTGGAAACAGAATGGGAATATGCCGCACGGGGAGGTCTTGATCTTTCAATGTACCCATGGGGAGGTCCTTATACACGTAACTACAAAGGATGCTTCCTGGCAAACTTTAAACCTTTGCGTGGTAATTATATTGACGACGGAAATGTATATTGCGGGGAAGTAGCATCATATGACCCCAACGAATATGGCCTGTATGATATGGCAGGCAATGTTTCAGAATGGACCTCTGGTGCATATCATTCCTCAGCATACATTTTTCAGCATGACCTTCAGCCTAACTATGAATATAATGCAACACCGCAGGATCCTCCTATTATGAAACGTAAAGTTATCCGTGGTGGTTCCTGGAAGGATATTGCATATTTTCTTCAGACAAGTACGAGAGATTATGAATATCAGGATTCGACCAAACCATATGTCGGATTCCGTAATGTAAGATCTTATATTGGAGCAGAAATTTAAATGAAATAACCCTAAAATAATCAGGTATATGAGCCTAGCA
>CAZOZU010000338.1:0-3055 GCA_964584355.1 uncultured Rikenellaceae bacterium | reverse complement strand
ACAATGAGAATACCGTATCGAATGGAATAGATATCTCTTCAGCATAGTCGTCTGAAAGAATAAATTGTTTCACAATTCTTTTCCCTACAGGTTCTTTGTTTTGCGCAAACAGACCAGCAGATACAATAAGAAGTAATAGTATTGAAACAATTCTTGTCATCTGCGCAAATATAGAAAAATATGTAGGGACGATGCATGCACCGCCCCTACTAACATATTATTCCATGTAAATATTGTATCAATCCACATTATCGTTGAGATAGGCATTGTTTTCCCTTAGCACAGGACCATCTTCGTCATCGGTGGTGAGCGTAAACCTTGATAATTTACTTTCTGATGGTTTTTCCGAAGTTTCAGGGCTAAGGTTTCTCCTGACATAGGCAGGTACATCCTCAAATGTCTCAATATTCTCTTTCATTGTTTTGCTTGAAACACCCTCTTTCTTCATAATATTCTGCATATGTTTCACTTTCCGCAGTGTTGAATCAGGTTTATCCTGCTCATCTTCAAATGTTTCATTCTCCTTTCTCTCATTCTCCTCGTCGGTGCCACCGGATAATCCGAAATCAAATTCACCCTGTGATTCTTCTTCAAAATCGGTTATTATTAAGTTTTTTCCTTTTTTATGTACCGAGAAGGATTCATCATTTCTTTGCGGATTTATAACGGGAGGCACAACATTTTTATTTGATAATATCTCAATCTGCCTGGATTTTTTTGTTTTATAGGGAAGGAAAATGCTGTTTGCCTCAAATCCTGTTGCAATAACAATTACTGATATATTCTCACCTAGATTTTCTTCCTGTGATAATCCCCTGATTATCAATGCATCTTCTGAGGCTGCTTCATACATGTAATCAGTTATTTCACCCAGTTCATCCATAGTTAATTCATGTTCTCCCTTTCCTGAAGATATATTAATTAAGATGCTTTTTGCTCCTGTTATATCATTTGAATTAAGGAGTGGTGATGTAAGTGCATTTTCAATAGCACGTATCGCCCTGTTTTCACCGGCAGCCTCTCCCATTCCCATGAGAGCAACACCCGAATCCTTCATAACTGTCTCAACATCAGAGAAGTCTACATTTATATAACCAGCCACTGTTATTATTTCAGCTATTCCTTTTACTGCAGTTGCCAGAACATCATCAGCTTTTGTAAATGCTGATGATACTCCCTGGTTACCATATATCTCTCTAAGCTTCTCATTATTTATTACCAGGAGAGAATCAACATGATCTTTCAGCTCGGTAATACCATCAATAGCATACCTGATACGGACTTTACCTTCTGATTTGAAAGGAATTGTTACTACTGCGATAGTCAGCAGTCCGGCTTCTTTACATGCTTTTGCCACTACCGGTATTGCACCTGTACCGGTACCTCCTCCCAATCCAGTAGTTATGAACACCATCCTGGTGTTTCCGCTCAACGCATCCATTACTTCCCCAATATTCTCCAATGCAGCTTTTTTCCCTTTATCTGGCTGGCTGCCAGCACCCATCCCTTCGGTAAGTTCTTCGCCTATCTGTATCTTTACAGGGACAGGACTGCTTGTGAGAGACTGGTGATCTGTATTGCAAATCACGAAATTTACATCCTTGATTCCTTTTTCGAACATATGATTGACAGCGTTATTACCTCCACCACCAATACCAAGGACCTTTATTATTGACGATCTTTCAACAGGCAGATCAAAATTCATTATATCGTCTGACATAGCATTAATTTTTAATGTTTATGAACAGTGAATTATTAGATAACACAACCATATCTAAATTTTATCAGTTAATTGACTGATCTTCAACCTCAAACATATTCTGCATCATTATTTTTATCTTATCGGCCAGAGTAGTTTTCTGTTGTTTGGGATATTCAATATTTTCTTTATCATGTTCCAATTCTTCTTCAGGTTTCATTTCAGGTCTTACAAATTCACTCTTCAAACCTATATTAAATGATTGTTTGTATGTCTCAAGATATTCAAAGCCACGCATTATCAATCCCACGCTGGTAGCATACATGGGCTGATTTATTTCGGTTTTGCTTGTACCTGCCAGGTGTTCATTAGGCAAACCTATCCTCACATCCATTGCTGTTTTAAACTTCATCAACTGTGGCAGATGTCTCAGCATTGATCCTCCTCCTGTTATTACAACGCCGGCAGCAAGTTTATCGGCATAACCTGAATTCTGTATCTCGAAATTGATAAAATCTATTATCTCCTCCATTCTTGACTGAATAATGTAGGCCAGGCTTTTAAAAGATATCTCTTTGGGTTCCCTGCCACTTATACCTGGTATTGACACCACTTTATCCTCAGGAGCAATGTCGCCAAGAGCTGATCCATACTGTATCTTAAGCTGTTCGGCGTGTCTTTGCAGAATGGCACATCCCTCTTTGATATCCTTTGTCACAACATTCCCGCCGAGTGGTATTACTGCCGTATGACGAATAATATTATCATAATATACCGCCAGGTCAGTAGTACCGCCCCCGATATCTACCAGCACCACACCTGCTTCTTTTTCATCATCAGTAAGTACTGCATCGGATGATGCCAGGGGTTCGAGTATCATATCCTTCACTGTCAGATTGACCTTCCGGATACATTTCTCTATATTTTTGGCAGCAGCAACCTGCCCTATGACAATATGGAAATTGGCTTCCAGTCTCCTGCCACACATCCCTATCGGATTCTTTACCCCTGTTTCATTATCAACAATGAAATTCTGAGGGATAACATGTATTATCTCCTCACCTATATCGATGTGGATCTTATGCATATCCTCTATAAGCCTGAATACTTCATCTTTCTTTATTTCATCCTCATAGGAATCACGCATTATATATCCACGGCTCTTCATGCTTTTAATGTGCTGGCCGGCTATTCCGGCAAACACTTCTGAGAAAAGAATGCCTGATCGCTGCTGAACATCTTCTACAGTCGTCCTGATAGCATTAACTGTCTCTTCGATATTCATTACCACACCTCTTTTTACTCCTTTTGAAAGAGCCTTGCTTAACCCGAGAATCTCAATCTTGTTGTTCTCGT
>CAZOZU010000337.1:0-3060 GCA_964584355.1 uncultured Rikenellaceae bacterium | reverse complement strand
CTGAAACGTATCCGCCCGACAGTTGTAAGTCTTGCTTTTGATCCCGAAGGTTCAGGACCCGATACACATTACAAGGTACTACAGGCTCTGGCTGAAGCTTTAAGACAATGGAAAAAAGAAGAAGATCTTTCCGCTCTCAGGATAATCGGATACAGGAATGTATGGTTCAGGTTCCAACCTTCGGAGGCCAATGTATTTACTCCTGTATCACTGAATTCAATGGCTGTACTGAGCAGTTCTTTCAAAAATTGTTATATCAGCCAGGTTGATGCTTCCTTCCCCAGCTATGAGCTTGACGGACCCTTTAGCGACCTGTCACAGCAGATATGGGTTGAACAATTTAAACGGGTTCAGCTGATACTGGGCAAGGATTTCTTTTATGAGCATGAACGACCGAAGATACGTACCACACACGGAATGGTATTCCATAAAGAGATGAAGGTGGATGAATTCCTTATCCATGCCCGTGAACTTGAAAAGAGTATGGAAGGTTAGAGAGCTGATTCAGTATAAAAAATATTGTTGTGCTTTTTTCCTGAATGCAGGAATATCGTTCATCCATATATCCTTAATTGAATCAACAAGGAAGTTCCGCGTGAATTGTTTCCTTACCTCATCTGTCCCACAAACCTTATCGAACATATCAAGCCTTGCCTTGTCACACAACTCAAATACATCTTTATCCGGCCAGAGCTTGTGCACTTCCTGTAATATATAAAACTGAATAAGGGTGAGGGGGGCTTTTTCTTTATCAATGATATGGATTTGGACACCGTGAACCATTTTTTCCTGTGATACACTGTAATAAGGTTTATAGTGAACAGGCCTGAAAATCAATCCCGGAAGATTAAGCGAGTTAAGGTTTTGTGCAAGAGAATCGGCATTTATCCATTCAGATGCAAACATCTCAAAAGGCAGTGTGTAGCCAACTCCTATATTTGCAACATACAATTCACCGGTTATTCCTGTAGCAGGATAATAATTGCATGTTTCGGCATGTGGTATATGGGGTGATGATGGTACCCATGGCAGGCCTGTATCTTCAAAATGCATCTCCCTCTTCCAACCGTTCATCTTTATCACTGTAAGATCGCATTTAACTCCATTTTTAAGAAGTCCTTCTCCATTTAGGTACATCGCCAGTTCACCAACTGTAAATCCATGAATATATGGTATAGCGTATTGACTTACAAAAGAGAAAAAACCCGTTCTTACAAGAGGTCCCTCCATACGAATACCACCCAGGGGATTAGGCCGGTCAAGAACCACAAAAGGAATGTTATTTTCTGCAGCGGCTTCCATTGCCAGACCAAGAGTGCTGATATACGTATATGACCTCGATCCTATATCCTGTATATCATAAACAAGGATTTCTATTCCTTTAAGCATCTCCTTTGTAGGTTTCCGCGAATTACCATATAAACTGTATACAGGCAATCCTGTCTTTGGATCAACTGAAGATCCGATTATCTCTCCGGCAGTGAATTCACCTCTTACACCATGTTCAGGTCCGTACAGGGCGGTAAGCTTTACTCCGGGAGCATTGTTTATTATATCAACTCCAGACTGCAGATACCTGTTAACTCCTGTCGGATTGGTGATAAGTCCGACTCTTTTGCCCTGTAATATTTTAAATTTGTTCCTTCCAAGCATCTCCAGTCCTGTCTCCACAGACTGACTCCTTAGCGCACAAGAGCCTGTAAAGGCTTGTATAGCAAGAAGAAACACAATAAATGATCTGATTTGGATCTTCATCTTTTTTCTTATAAATATAAATAGGCTTTACTTAATAGCCATAAATACAGTGGCAATTTTTATTTTTGTGAGACGTGTTACATCTATATGCAAAATTATGAGGATTACTGCTATTCTGATTTCAATACTCTTCATTGCCGGATGCACTGCTCCCGGATTACCTGATCAGGTTCAGGGTGATATTGATTCGGTTGTAACAAAATGGGTCCCTGATCAGCGTGAAGGGATATGTTCTTACACAGTAGACATGTTGAAAGGCAATGGTCTCACAATTAAAGGCGAAACCGACATTAAAGAAGCTAAAAAAGAGATTGTCAGTGTGCTTGAACAGGCTGGCTATGAGGTATATGACAGCCTTATGTTGCTTCCTGATACAGCGAAAGTCGCTAAACCATGGGGTCTGGTTACCTTAAGTGTCTGTAATATCAAAAGTGAACCATCCTATTCAAGTGAGCTGGTTTCGCAAGCCCTTATGGGAACACCTGTAAGCATACTAAAAGAAAAGGGGAGCTGGCTGTTTATTCAGACACCTGATTATTATCTCGGATGGACTACCGGCAGCAGTATAGTGAAAATGGATAAGAATGAACTGGATAACTGGAAACTCTCAGACAGGTTGATATATCTTGGTAAATCAGGTGAAATTATGTCTGAAAATAATCTTGCCGAAGTCGTTTCTGATATTACCTCAGGGGCTATTTTAAAATGCATTTCCGAAAAACATGGCTATTATGTTATTGAGCTTCCTGACGGAAGGAGTGGAATGATACAAAAGAATGAAGCTGAAGATTTTATGAGCTGGTGTTCCGAAGTAAGACCTGAACCGGAAAGGATGATACAATTCGCAAAATCGTTTCTTGGCTATCCATACCTGTGGGGTGGTATGTCGACCAAAGCTCTTGATTGCAGCGGATTTGTAAAAACAATATTCTTTACAGGCGGCATTATCCTGGCACGCGATGCTTCATTGCAGTTTCTGCATGGTCAGCCTGTTGACATATCTTCATCATACGATAACCTTATACCTGGCGACCTGCTCTACTTTGGATATCTTGATGACAAAGGAGAGAAGAGAATAATACATGTTGGCATGTATATAGGGGATACTGAGGTTATTCACTCATCAGGAATGGTAAAAATAAATAGTCTTGATCCTGAACGGGAAAATTATAGCAGTTACCTTGGAGAGACAATAAAGGGAGCAAGGAGAGTGGTTGGTGAAGAGTCACAAAAGGGGATTGAATGTGTAGCTCTGCACAAATGGTATAATAATCAGACAACCAGAATAGAAAAATAAGGCAAAAG
>CAZOZU010000336.1:0-3061 GCA_964584355.1 uncultured Rikenellaceae bacterium | reverse complement strand
AAGTTCATATCAGCATGATAGGCAACTGCAATGTCATATTCACGTCCCCTGTAATTGAGATTAGATTCCGGGAAGCCCCAGTTTCCACCTCGTCCGATAAACCTTCTGCCGTTGATATAGATGCTAAGTATGTCATCGGTTTCATCAAATGACATCTCCCTGACACCTGATTTTAAAGTGGTTTTGTCAGAAACCTCACCCAGGCCTGTTTCAAAGGCCAGTTCAACATCATAGAGGTTTTGATTTCCATAACCTTTTGGCCACCAGAGCTTTGGATTATCAAACTTCAAGTCAGGATGAGTTACGGGACTTAACTTCACAATACTGGAAGCAAGAGGCTCAAGTATCACCTCTTCATCGAATTCAATGTCGCCGTACTTACCTGTCAGGGTGCCTGTTATTTCCTCATCCTTGTGATTATTAAGTGTAACCTCTATATTTATATCTGCTGAGCTTACATCAGGCAGATCAAGATCTGTTATTATGAAAGGGTCTTCGATAGTAACAGGACCTGTTACGCTGAGGAAAACATCATTCCAGATACCTATATTTCTTCCACGGATAGTAGGTATCCAGTCCCAGCCGACAGAAGCATGGTAAGTCGGGTTATCAGCACCCAGCACACCGCCGTTTTTATCGGGACTCAGTGCTGTCTGTTCCTTGATAACACCTATGTTGTCATTCTTTATTATACGTACTGCTATGGTATTTTTCTGTCCTGGCTTCATAAGATCTGTGACATCAAACTTGCCACGAATAAATCCTCCTTCAATTCTTCCTGTTTTTTCACCGTTCACATAAATATCAGCTTTCCAGTTTATGCCGTCAAAGTTGAGAAAGATTCGTTCCCCTTCAAAATCAGCAGGAACATCGAATTCATTCCTGTACCAGAAATCAGAATTAAAGAATGATTCGGAGATCATCAACTGGTTATCGCTGTAGTTAGGATCAGGCAAAGCTCCTGCATTCCAGTAACTTACGAGAGCTGTGCCAGGTACTGTAGCAGTTACCCAGTCATCTGTAGCAAATCCGTTTTGTGATATCTCCTCACCGGTAGAATTAACCTCAGAGAGCCTTTGTATCTTCCAGTCGCCTCCACTCAGGTACATCCTGTTTTCCGTTACAGCGGGAGCTTTTTCCGGTTCAGGAACCAGTCCGCCCTTTCCGAATATTTCAAGTTCGCTCAAAATGTATTTGCCTTTGTCCGGAGCTTCAGTCATCAGAACACGAACAAAGCGTCCGGTTACCTGCTCACTAAGTGAAATATCATCTGTCATTTCATCATTAGCCGGAAGCTCTGCAATATCTTTCCAGTTTCGGGCATCATCTGAAACCTGTATCGATCCTGCCTTTGCCTTGTTTATCCAGTGAAGTTTAATATTGTCGAATGAAGATGATCTCCCAAGGTCAACATAAATCCACTCCTCTTCTGTTCCTTCACTCATCCAGGCACTTGTAAAAGTATGTGATGGTGCAACCTTATACTTCTCTTCACCATTGAACAGATCAAAATCTCCGAATGTCCACGATTTGGCGCAGGGTGCCAAGAGGCTCACTTTGTAGAAATTATAGGCAACAGGTTCGTCGAATGAAAACGACACGTTTGCAACTCTTGTAGGTTCAGGCATTCTGAAATTGAAGCTGAAAGATGGTCTTGGAGCTGTTGAATCCTGAGGACCGAATAATGCTGCAAAAGGATTTGCAGGACGGCGTCTTCTCTGTCCTCTTCTTGTTGTATCCGCATTTGCCCTGAACATTGCAGCAAACGGATTTGGTCTCTCCTGTCCAGGCAACCCGTATCCCTGCAATTTTTCAAGCTCATCCCATGTCATACCGTCATTTGATCCGTAACAGGTAAACTTCCAACCCCGGGATTTTTTTTCATCATAAGTAAGTGAACCATTGAGTTTAATCTCAGATACAGTGGTATTTTCCGAGCCATGGTTCATCTCCAACCGGATCCAGATATCCGATCCCTCAATACCCAACTCTGTTACGCTGTTATGATCAAAGAGCCATTCCCTTTCATTCTTCGGGACTTCACCCTTACTTGTTGTAAGTGAGATATAATCAGGCATCTCGTCTGTTACAATACCGTCTGTAACCAGCTGTGCAGTGAGATTATAATCCCAGCTTGACGAATGGTAAGCAGCTCTTAATTTTGCCAGGTTTCGATAATTGTCATTATCAGCAACCAGAACCGGGGAAAAGTCTTCTTTCGGATCACCCGGATATATACCTACACCTCTTGTATACTTGTCAGTTTTCTGGCTGCAACCGGAAATCAACAGGAACAAACAAAAGATACCGGTTAAAATGAATAAGGATAATTTTGCTTTCATATAGTTAACATTAGTTTTAATATCACACTGTAATTTCTGTGAGATAGAAATTAATATTTTATGTTAACAAATTCGTAACAAATTATAAAACAGACTACTATTTATGATGTATGTCAGTGAATGAAGATATCATCAGATACTTATTTTGACAGTACAGGTATTTGCCTGTTAATGGATTCTTCCAGGGAAATAAGTGTTTCTGTCCTTACCACTCCCGGTATATTCTGGATCTTATCGGACAGGATTGTTTTCAGGTGTTCATTGTCACGTGTATATACTTTAATGAAAAGGGAATAGTTACCCGTAGTATAGTGACATTCGATTATTTCCGGTACGTCCTGGAATTTTCTAACAACTTCATGGAAGTGTCCGGGACGTTCAAGGTATATGCCTATATAAGCGCATGTTTTGAATCCAACGAGAACAGGGTCAACTTTGAATTCTGAACCCCTTATTACGCCAATACGTATAAGACGTTGTACTCTTTGATGAATTGCAGCACCGGATACACCACATTCCCTGGCAACCTCCAGATATGGTATCCTGGCATTTTTTGTAATGATATCAAGGATCTTCCTGTCGAGATCATCTATCTGTAAATTATCTGTCATTATAAAACGATTGATTAATAGAATGATACATATTACTCTCCGAGCTGAAAAAAATAAACCAAAAGATAGTTATAATTATCCGGAATAGCAAGATAAAGGATGATGGGT
>CAZOZU010000335.1:645-3062 GCA_964584355.1 uncultured Rikenellaceae bacterium | reverse complement strand
ATGCTCAAATGAACTTTTTAATCAGATAAACCGGATCTGGTGGCGCAGTCAGACAGATAATATGCATGGCGGGATAGCCAGTGATTGTCCCCATCGCGAACGTTCCCCATATACAGGTGACGGACAGGTGGCATGCATTACTGTTATGCACAATTTTGATGCACGTGCATTTTATACCAAGTGGATCCGGGATATACTCGGAGCCCAGAATCCGGAAACAGGATATGTACCTAACGGGGCACCCTGGCAACCCGGATGCGGAGGAGGAGTGGCATGGGGTGCCGCTATCAATATCATGCCATGGGAATTCTATGTTCATTATGGTGATACTGATATACTCAAGGATAATTACGAGGGTATGAAAGGATATATCAGGTACATGCTTACCTGGACAGGTGAAGATGGTATTATGTTCTCACAGGCACCTGATCCTGCACATTCCAACAGGTGGCTAAACCTGGGCGACTGGGCGCCTGCCTCGGAATTACCTCCTGACGATATGGTCCATACCTTCTTTCTCTGGAGATGTGCGGATAAGACATCAAAAACAGCTCAGGTTCTTGGTTATGTGGCAGAAGCCAAAGAGTATGCTGATCTGGCAAAAAGGACAAAAAACGCCTTCCATGATAAATTTTATAACGAAGAAAAAGGAACCTATGGCCCTTACGGAGGTAACATCCTTGCCCTCATGATGGGTGTGCCTGCTGAACAATATCCACGGGTAATAGAAGCATTAAAATCAGATATTGCAGCCAGTGATGGCCACCTGGATACAGGAATCTTTGGTACCCAGTTCTTTTTTGAAGTTCTTGCTGAAAATGGGTTGAATGAGCTTGCCTTTGAGGCTATGAATAAAAAGACAGAACCATCATACGGGTGGTGGTTAGAACAGGGAGCAACAACAACATGGGAGCAATGGGATGGAACAGGATCCAGAAACCATCCGATGTTTGGAGGGGGGCTTGTGTGGTTCTACCGTGATCTTGCCGGCATGAAAGCTGACCCTGAACAGCCGGGATATAAACATGTCATTTTCAAACCGCAGCCTGCAGGAGATGTAACATTTGTTTCCTATTCCAATGAAACACCTTATGGCAAAGCCTCAGTAAGGTGGGAAAAGAATGATGGTAAGTTCAATCTGGATTTAACTGTTCCGGTTGGCAGCATTGCAACAGTATTTGTACCTTCATCTGATGCTGGAGAAGTAACTGAAAGCGGTCAACCCGTCAAGGATGCCGGCGATGTGATTTTTGAGCGTTTAGAGAACGGGTATGCTGTATTTACTGTTGGTTCAGGTGATTATAAATTCAACTCTTCTATTTAGTATTTTGAAATACTTTTTTTTACCACAGAGTTGCACAGAGTTTTTCACAGAGTTACACAGAGTAATAAACCCGTGTTACTCAGTGTTTTTAACTCCGTGTAACTCCGTGGTTAATAATCAATAGCCGGTAAAATATATTTCTCAACAATCTTAAACAGCTTTGACCTGGTTGTATAGTTCCCTCCTGTAAATACAACAACCATATCCAGTTCAGGGAAGACCATAATAACCTGTCCTCCCCAGCCATTGGCCCTGAACATAAGAGTTTTGTGATTTCCTTTTCCTGGTTCAGTTATCCACCATGTATAGCCATAACCGTTTTTGCCTGAATCTTCTATCGGAGCATTGATATTTATATTGTTATTATAGATAAGCGAGCTTTTTTCCACCCAGTCGGATGAAACGATCCTTGTCCCATTCCATAAACCGGCATTTAAGTATGTAACACCGAATTTCAGCATGTCTCTCGGCTTTAGTGACAGTCCGCCGCCGGCTTCTACCTCTCCATTCGGGAAAACGTCCCACTTAATAGAATCAATATCCAGTGGTTCGAACAGATACTGCTTTGCAAACTGTATTATATCCATGCTTGTGGCATGCCTTAATATCTCACCCAGTGTAATTAAGCCTCCTCCATTATATGTGAATGACTGCCCGGGTTCACTTATCAGAGGCCTTTCCAGTACACAGGCTAGCGGGTCTTCCCAGCATTCTATATAAAGCCTGTCGATATCATTGGCCGCCGTGGCATGAGGTGCATGCCATTCATCCCAAAGCAGACCTGAAGACATGGTTAACAGATGCTCAATGGTTATGGTCTCTCTTCCTTCAGTTTTGAACTGCTGATGATCGGGGAGATAATCGAAAATTGACTGATGGACACTTTCAATGTAACCCTTTTCAATAGCAATATCTATACAGGCAGAAGTAACGCTTTTTGTACATGACATTATCTGGTGCAGCATAGTCCGGTCCCAGTCAACAACCTCACCGAAATAGCCGGGTTGCTGATAGTCATATGTATGTCCCCTGAAATACTCCTCAAGCACAAGCATATTGTCGAGGGCTCTGAGAAGGTAAAGATAGAGGTAAG
>CAZOZU010000335.1:0-635 GCA_964584355.1 uncultured Rikenellaceae bacterium | reverse complement strand
TTGTTTCTGTAAATTAGCATTGAATGGATCTCTTTGAACTTGCCGCATTTTATTTTATCAACTCCCTTTTTGATGATCTTTAAATCAATATTGACATCCCCCAGGGAACCTGTTTCCAATCCGTCATTTAAATTGTCAGGCGGGGAATAGATATAATCTGTAATGCAGTTATTACAAGCTGATAACAGGATAATGCAAATGGGAAAAAACAGGAAGGATTTCTTCATAATAATATTATCTGAATGATTATTTAATATCGTTACGAGGTTATAAATATAAGGAATTATGAAAAACTTACACAGAGGTCTTCGCTTTGCTCAGACTTGCACAGAGTATCACAGAGAGCCACAGAGACTTGATAGTAAAGCTCTGTGTGCCTCAGTGCCTTCTCCGTGGAACTCTGTGTAATTAGTTTTAGTTATTTTTGGCCATTAATAAATGACCGGATCAGGTCGGCCACCTCTTTGTGACCGTTGTTGAGTGCAAAAGTCACAGCATCATCACCATCAATATCTTTTATTGTAGGGTCGGCATTACTTTCAAGCAATATTTTCACAACCTCTAGGTGTCCCTCTGCTGCAGCATACATAAGTGCAGTATAATGTTCTTCCCCGTCTGCCATATTCGGATCTGCC
>CAZOZU010000334.1:0-3063 GCA_964584355.1 uncultured Rikenellaceae bacterium | reverse complement strand
CATTATTTCGGATCGATCCCGGAAAGGGTTATGAGTTTTATAAAGGATTTTGAGTGTTCAGCTCATAAGCTCGGCATTCCCGTTAAAACCCGTCATAATGAGGTAGCGCCCAACCAGTTTGAATGTGCCCCGATGTATGAAGAGGTAAATCTTGCAGTGGATCACAATCAACTGCTAATGGATATTATGAAACGCGTTGCCCGGAAACATAAATTCAGGGTGCTTTTTCATGAAAAACCATTTGCTGGAATAAACGGATCAGGAAAACATAATAACTGGTCAATAGCAACAAATACAGGAATTAACCTTCTTTCTCCGGGAAAGAATCCGAAAACCAATCTTCAGTTTCTGACATTTCTTGTAAATGTAATAAAGGCAGTACACGATAGTAATGAACTAATAAGAGTATCAGTAATTAATGAATCAAATTCATATCGTCTCGGAGGACATGAAGCACCACCGGCTATCATTTCAATCTTTCTGGGTTCGTACCTTACTGATATGCTTTCAAGTATTGTCAACAAGGTGACCGACAGAAAAATGACCCCGGAACTTAAGACAGAACTGAAATTGGGTATTGGAAAAATTCCTGAGATATTGCTGGATAATACTGATCGTAACCGGACATCCCCCTTTGCCTTTACAGGAAATAAGTTCGAATTCAGGGCTGTTGGTTCCTCGGCGAACTGCAGCGCGGCAATGATTGCACTTAATACTGCCGTTGCCTACCAGCTGACAAGATTCAAAAAAGAGGTTGATCAGATAATTAAGAAGGGCAGGAAAAAGGATGAAGCAATATTCCAGGTTCTGAAAAAATATATCCTTGAATCTGAAAATGTTCTTTTTGAAGGAGATAATTACAGTAAAGCGTGGCACACAGAAGCTGCAAGGAGAAAATTATGTAATGTGGCCGGTGTCCCTGAATCATTAAAATGTTATTTGACACCGGCATCAAAAGAAGTGCTGATAGGATCAGGTATTTTTACGGAAAAAGAGCTTGAAAGCAGGGTTGAAGTTGAATTTGATAAATTCACAAAGAAAGTACAGATCGAAGCAAGAGTTCTGGGGGACCTGGCAATAAATCATATTATCCCGACAGCCATTCGCTATATGACTTCGCTTATTGAAAATATTAAAGGATTAAAAGATATTTTCAATGATCTTGAATATGAACGGCTTGCAAGTGCAAGAAAAGAAATGATAATTACCATTTCTGACCATATTACAAACATTAAAAAGATGGTTAATGATATGATTGAGGAACGTAAAAAGGCAAATGTCATAGATGATTCTTTTAAGAAGGCTATGGCTTATGAGAAAAAGGTCAAACCTTACCTGGAAAAGATACGTTATCATATCGATAAACTTGAACTAATGGTCGATAATGAAATATGGCCGCTGCCTAAATACAGAGAACTTTTGTTTACGAGATAGGGGAAGGGTTACTATAATTTATATGGGACGTTGATTCAACGTCCCATTTTTTTTAATAATAATTGTAATTGCTGATCGTTAGAATTTAATGCGGTTCTAATGAAAATAATTACTTTTACGAAAGGAGAAACAGGAGGCATGAAGAGATTATTATTCTATATATTACTATTGACTTTCGTTGTGATCCAGGAGTCACCAGCTCAGAAGAGAAAAGCTGAAAGAGCTTACGCATCTTATGATGCAGGTGAATATTACGAGGCAATAGACTTATTTAAAGACTCCTATTCGAAAACAAAAAGATCAGATAAGGTAGCACGTGCAGAACTAATATATATGATTGCAGAATGTTACCGGCTGGTAAATAATCCCCGAAGTGCGGAAACATGGTATAGATTAGCCGTACGGTCAGCAGCTACTAAACCTGAGGCACAATTAAAATATGCTGTTGCCCTGAAGAAGAACGGTAAATACAAACAGGCAATTGAAGAATTAAAGAGATATAAACAGATTGCTCCTGCCGATGCAAAAGCCGACCAGGAAATACGTGCCTGTGAACTGGCAATTGAATGGCAGCAAAACCCGGAAGCCTATGAAGTAGATGAGATCAGAGATCTTAATTCAAGGGAATCGGACTACAGTCCCTCATTCGGACGGGATGATTTTGGAGTAGTCTATTTCACATCCTCACGTGAAGATGCAGAAGGGAATAAAACCCATGGTGCAACAGGACAGGGATATGCCGATATTTTTGAAAGCAGGCTCGATAAAAAATCCAAGTGGAGTACACCTATCCCGGTCGATTTGATAAATAGTGAATTTGAAGATGGAACGCCATGCTTTACAAATGATTATAGAGAGCTCTATTTTACAAGATGTGAAGCCGGAAAACGTGAAAAAAAAGGTTGTATAATAATGTATTCCAAAAGATCAGGCGACAGCTGGAGCGAGCCGCAAAACATGAAGATACTTCCTGATTCAATGGTTGCTGCTCACCCTGCTGTATCAGATGATGGACTGACTATGTATTTTGTATCCGATATTTCCGGAGGCTATGGCGGGAAAGATATTTGGGTAATAACACGTTCTGGCGCAGGGAGTGACTGGTCAACTCCTGTTAATCTTGGTCCGGATATCAATACTCAGGGTGATGAGCTTTTTCCATTTTTAAGAAATGACGGCACGCTGTATTTTGCTTCAGACGGATTGATAGGAATGGGAGGACTTGATATATTCAAAGCTGTTCCTCAACCTGATGGCTCGTGGATTGTACAAAATATGAAGTCACCTATAAACAGTTCTGCTGATGATTTCGGAATTGTTTTTGAGGACGAAAATGAACGAGGTATCTTCACCTCAACACGTAAAGGAAGAGGAAATGATGATCTGTATGCCTTTGAGTTCCCTCCTTTAACATTCAGTGTTACAGGACTTGTGAAGGATGAGAAGACCGGTAGTGCAATAGAGGGGTCAACTGTACAACTTATTGCCAGCGACGGATCAAATCTTCAGGCAGAAACAGGTGAAGGAGGTGAATTTAAATTCTCTCTTAAACCGGAAGAAGATTATATTTTCCATGCAAAAAAAAAAGGATACCTGAATGGTAAGGAAAAAGATACTACAAAAGGAAAG
>CAZOZU010000333.1:0-3067 GCA_964584355.1 uncultured Rikenellaceae bacterium | reverse complement strand
TCCTTGACGGCGCAGTGGCCGTTTTTTGTGCTGTCGGAGGTGTTGAACCTCAATCTGAAACTGTATGGCGACAGGCAGATAGATACCGGGTACCCAGAATAGCTTTTATTAATAAAATGGACCGGGCCGGTGCCGATTTCTTCGGCGTTGTACACCAGATGAGGGAAAAACTGGGCTCGCATCCTGTGCCTATAGAGATACCAATAGGTTCGGAAGATGAATTCCAGGGGATTATAGACCTTGTCAATATGACAGCATATATCTATTATGATGACCCAAAAACAGGAACGAACTACAAGGTTGAAGAGATACCTGATAATCTGGTTGATGAGGCTGAAGAGTGGAGGGGAAAACTCATTGAATCTGTTGCTGAGGTTGATGATACACTACTGCAAAGATTTATCGATGATCATGAGTCAATATCAGCCGGAGAGGTTCTGGCAGCGTTGAGGAAATCAACAATTTCAGGATTATCGGTGCCGGTTACCTGTGGAGCAGCCTTGAAAAATATTGGCGTACAGCTCCTGCTTAATGATGTTGCAGCATTCCTGCCGTCACCAATTGAAATTGGCGCTGTAAAAGGAGTAGATCCCAGGAATAATAATGAAATTACACGAGAGCCGGATAATGAAGAACCATTGGCGGCTCTCGCTTTTAAAATAGCTACTGATCCTTTTGTAGGACGACTGGTTTTTCTTAGAATATATTCGGGCGTCCTTCGTGCAGGTGATACTGTACTTAATGTCAGGACAGGCAAGAGGGAAAGGATAAACCGTCTTTTCCAGATGCATGCGAATAAGCAAAAACCAAAAGAAAGCGTGTCAGCTGGGGATATTTGTGCAGGTGTAGGATTCAAAGATCTTAAAACCGGAGATACACTGTGTGCAATACATAAACCTATTTTACTGGAATCCATGGATTTCCCTGAACCGGTAATAGGTATTGCCATTGAGCCAAAAACACAGGCCGATGTTGAAAAATTGTCAATGGCACTAAGTAAACTGGCTGAAGAGGATCCTACATTCCAGGTGAAAATCGACCCTGATAGCGGACAAACTATAATAAATGGTATGGGTGAGCTTCACCTCGAAATATTGATAGACCGTCTGAAAAGAGAATTTAATGTGGTATGCAATCAGGGCCCGCCCCAAGTTGCTTATAAAGAGGCAATTACCTCTTCAAGCGAATACCGGGAATTATTTAAAAAACAAACTGGCGGAAAAGGAAGATTCGCTGATATAACAGTGGAACTGATGCCTGCAGAGGATGGCTTGAGGGGTCTTCAGTTTGTAAATGAAATAAAAGGCGGGAAGATTCCGAAGGAATTTATTCCTTCAATAGAAAAGGGATTTGCTGAAGCAATGTCAAATGGACCGATTGCAGGATTCCCCGTTGACAGCCTGAAAGTTATTTTAAAAGATGGATCATATCATCCTGTTGACTCCGACACTCTCTCATTTGAGATTGCGGCCAAACAGGCATTCAGACGTGTTATAGGAAAGTGTAATCCGGTACTTCTGGAACCTATTATGTCGACAGAAGTAGTTACACCTGAAAAATATGTCGGGGATGTAATAAGCGATTTTAACAGGAGAAGAGGCAAGGTGGAAGGCATGGAATCAAAAGCAGGATCAAGGGTTATCAGGGCAAAAGTGCCTCTGGCTGAGAAATTTGGTTATGTCACAGTACTCAGAACCCTTACTTCAGGAAGAGCAACCTCAACAATGGAGTTCTCACACTTTGAAGAGGTGCCTCCGGAAATAGCAAACAGAATTGTTGAAATTACTAAAGGAAAAATTCTTTAAATATGAGTCAGAAAATTCGTATTAAACTGAAATCTTACGATCATAACCTGGTTGATAAATCAGCCGAGAAGATCGTGAAAACAGTAAAATCTACAGGTGCTGTGGTGAGTGGTCCTATTCCGCTGCCAACACATAAAAAGATTTATACCGTCCTTCGTTCACCTTTTGTAAATAAAAAGGCACGGGATCAATTCCAGCTTTCTTCATACAAAAGGCTGCTCGATATATACAGCTCCACGCCAAAGACTATTGATGCTCTGATGAAACTAGAGCTGCCCAGCGGTGTTGAAGTGGAAATTAAAGTGTGAAACAAGTAAAGATTAATAGATATGCAGGGATTAATTGGAAAAAAGGTTGGAATGACATCTCTCTTTGATGAAGACGGGAAGAATATTCCTTGTACAGTCCTTCAGGCCGGGCCATGTGTTGTTACTCAGATAAAAACAGTAGAAAAGGACGGTTACTTTGCTGTACAACTTGGATTCGATGATAAAAAGGAAAAACACACAACAAAAGCTGAACAGGGCCACTTTAAAAAAGCAGGTGCGACTCCGAAAAGAAAAGTTATTGAGTTTGCCGGTTTCGAGGTGGATCAGGTTAAGGAAGGAGAAATACTGACTGCAGAGCTTTTCAAACCCGATCGCTGGGTTGATGTAAGGGGTTGGACAAAAGGGAAAGGCTTTCAGGGTGTGGTTAAAAGACATGGTTTCAGCGGTGTTGGTGATTCAACCCATGGTCAGCATAACAGGAGCAGAGCACCCGGTTCTCTTGGAGCATCATCATTTCCCTCAAGAGTGTTCCCGGGTATGAAAATGGCCGGACAAACAGGTTCAAAACAAGTAATGGCTATAAGTATGGAGGTTGTCAAACTTATGCCTGAAGATGATATTTTAATAGTAAAAGGATCAGTCCCTGGTCCCAAAGGTGGTTACGTAATAATTACAAAATAATGGAATTAGCGATTCTTAATATAGACGGTAAAGAAACCGGAAGAAAGGTTAAGCTTAATGATTCAATCTTTGGTATTGAACCTAATGATCATGCTATTTACCTGGATACTAAACAATTCCGTGCAAATCAACGTCAGGGTACCCATAAAACAAAGGAACGTAGCGAGATTATAGGAAGCACACGTAAGATAAAAAGACAGAAAGGTACAGGAACAGCACGGGCAGGCAGCATTAAAAATCCCATCTTCAGGGGAGGAGGCCGGACATTCGGTCCAGCACCCAGGGACTACGGTTTCAAACTTAATAAGAAAG
>CAZOZU010000332.1:0-3075 GCA_964584355.1 uncultured Rikenellaceae bacterium | reverse complement strand
GGTAAGGGGACAGAGTACAAAAAACAATGCCAGAACACGTAAGGGAAGAAAAAAGACTGTTGCAAACAAGAAAAAAGCTACTAAATAAATAATAAATATGGCAAAGAAAACCGGAGCAATGAAAAGGAGACTGGTTAAAGTCGAATCATCAGGCCAGGCTCATATTCATTCATCATTCAATAATATAATAATTACACTGACAAATAATTCAGGTCAGGTTGTTTCGTGGGCGTCTGCAGGCAAAATGGGATTTAAAGGTTCAAAGAAAAATACCCCTTATGCTGCCCAGATGGCATCGGAAGAGTGTAGTAAAGTAGCTTATGACCTTGGCCTGAGAAAAGTAAAGGTGTATGTGAAGGGACCAGGGTCAGGCCGTGAATCGGCAATAAGGGCAATCGCCAATGTTGGTATTGAAGTTACCGAGATAGTTGATGTAACACCAATGCCTCATAATGGTTGTCGGCCTCCCGGACGAAGAAGAGTATAGAAGAATAGTTCGATTTTTTTTACCTGAAAAATTAACATTAATATGGCAAGATATACCGGCCCAAAATCAAAAATAGCAAGAAAATTCGGGGAACCGATCTACGGATCTGATAAACACCTGGAAAGAAAGAATTATCCTCCAGGACAACATGGTGTAGTTAAAAAGAGGAAAAAGACCTCTGAATATGGATTACAGCTGAGGGAAAAACAGAAGGCGAAATATACATACGGAATCCTGGAAAGACAATTCCGTAATACATTCGAAAAAGCATCCCGGTCAAAAGGTGTTACAGGTGCTGTTCTTCTCCAATTGCTTGAATCACGTCTCGATAATGTTGTTTATCGTCTGGGTATAGCACCAACAAGATCCGGCGCACGTCAGCTGGTTTCCCACCGTCATATTACGGTGAATGGAGAGGTCGTAAATATTCCTTCATGCCAGCTTAAACCCGGTGATATCATCGGTGTTCGTGAAAAATCAAAATCTCTCGAAGTCATCGTTGAATCGCTTACAACAAATAGAAGCTCAAAACTCCCATGGCTGGAATGGGATGAGACACAAATGGCAGGCAAATTTATGAGTGTGCCTGAACGTACTGATATTCCTGAAGATATTAAGGAACAACTGATAGTCGAATTGTATTCAAAATAATAATATAAGATAAATCCTATGGCCATTTTATCATTCCAGAAACCCGATAAAGTAATCATGCTGGAAGCGGATGACAAGCTCGGAAAATTTGAATTCCGTCCGCTAGAACCCGGCTATGGCATTACTGTAGGTAATGCATTGAGAAGAATACTTCTCTCTTCACTCGAAGGTTATTCTATAACAACAATTAAAGTTGATGGTGTTGATCATGAGTTCTCTACAATTAAAGGTGTGATGGAGGATGTGACAGAAATAATACTGAACTTTAAACAGGTTAGATTTAAGAGAATAGTGGATGATGTTGATGACGAAAAGATAACTATGAAGATCCAGAACCAGGAAATCTTTAAAGCAGGTGACCTTAACAATGCTCTTACTAACTTTGAAGTACTAAATCCCGACCTTCTTCTTTTCAGAATGGAATCAGGTACCAAAATACAGATGGAGATATCTATCGGTAAAGGAAGAGGATATGTTCCTGCTGAGGAAAATGAACCTGTTGACGCGGAATTTGGACTAATTGCTATTGACTCTATTTTCACTCCAATAAAGAATGTGAAATATTCTGTCGAGAACTTCCGTGTTGAACAGAAAACTGACTACGAAAAATTACTGTTCGAAATAGAAACAGATGGTTCCATACATCCTAAAGATGCTCTTAAGGAAGCAGCCAAGATTCTTATTTACCACTTTCTTCTTTTCTCAGATGAGAAAATAACCCTCGATTCAGATGACAAGCTGGCCAACGAGGAATTTGATGAAGAGGTATTACATATGCGACAACTACTTAAAACGAAGCTTATCGACCTCGACCTTTCCGTCAGAGCTCTCAATTGCCTGAAAGCTGCTGAAGTTGAAACACTTGGGGATCTTGTCAAGTTCAATAAGAATGATCTTCTGAAATTCAGAAATTTCGGAAAAAAATCACTTACCGAACTTGATGAACTGCTTGAATCCATGAATCTCTCTTTTGGTATGGATGTGAGCAAATATAAACTGGATAAAGATTAATTTGAATTTGAGGATAATAGAAGATGCGACATTCAAAAACTTTTAACCATTTAGGAAGAACGCGTTCACACAGGAAATCAATGATGGCTAATATGGCTTCATCACTGATCCTACACAAAAGGATCACTACTACTGTTGCCAAAGCCAAAGCTCTTAAAACCTTTGTTGAACCGCTCATCACTAAATCGAAGGAGGATTCAACACACTCCAGGAGAGTGGCATTCAGCTACCTGAAGGATAAGACAGCAGTATCTGAATTATTCAGGGAGATATCGGTTAAAGTTGCAGACAGACCAGGTGGATATACACGTATTTTAAGAACCGGAAACAGACTCGGAGATAACGCCGAAATGTGTATTCTTGAGCTTGTCGATTATAATGAAGCTATGCTTGGTATAGCTGATACAGGTAAAGCAAAAACAGGAAGGAAAAGAAGGTCATCAAAGAAAAAAGCTGCAGTACCTGTAGTTGAAAAAGCACAGCCCGCCGAAAAACCTGAAGAGACCATTGAAGATGCCGAAACGACATCAAAAGAGGCAATCTCAGAAAAGGCTACGACAGGAGAAGATACTTCTTCAGAAGAGAAAACATCAGAGGAAATAACTCCCGAAGTGATTGCATCAGAAGAAACAACCTCAGAAGAAGCAGCCACGAAAGAGGAAGCCCCGGAAAAAACAGAACCTGAAGAGCCAAAACCTGAGAATCCGGAATCTGAAGAAAAGAAGGAATCTGAATAAAGTCAACAGCTCTTGATAAGATTTAATATAAAAGGGGATAAATCATTATCTCTTTTTTTTGTATATTGCGTAATTGTTTAATAAAAAATTAAAATCCTATGAGTCAAATAGTTAGTGTACATGCGCGTGAGATCCTTGATTCCCGCGGCAATCCGACAATTGAAGTTGATGTAATGACAGCAAGTGGTT
>CAZOZU010000331.1:0-3083 GCA_964584355.1 uncultured Rikenellaceae bacterium | reverse complement strand
CCGGAGCAAATGATATAGTATCTTCAATGTCACTAGCTGATGGAAAAAATTTATTGCCGTCAATCGGAAATGCACAGAATGGAACGTCATTTCTATTGAAATATCCAAAGAAAGCAACTTATTTCTGGAGTGTTCAGGCAATTGATCACAGTTTTGCTGCAGGTGCATTTGCTGAAGAAAAATCATTGGTTTTCTCTGCTTCAATACAAGCCAGAAATGTCTTTGCAGATAATATACGTCCATTAACTGTTGATCTGCACTGGCATCGCGGGAATGGATCTGCATGTGTTGTATTTGTCAGTGAAGGGAACAGTGGAAATGCAACTCCCGTAAATGGTACTGTTTACAATGCCAACACGCAATTCGGAACCGGCTCACAAATAGGGTCAAGCGGTTGGTACTGTGTCTATAATGGGACAGGCAGTAATGTAAGTATAAGTGGCCTTGAACCATTAGGAACCTATATTTTCCAGGTGATAGAGTATGATGAAGGACCTGAATACTATACTCAGAAAGGACAAAATAATCCTTTAGTTATTCAAACTGACTTGTTTATAGAACAAACCGCGATTGACCTGGAGGAAATAAGTAACGGAAATGCACTCTGGGGAGATTATGATAATGATGGTCGACTTGATATCTTATTATCTGGAAATGGAATCTCGAAAATATACCACAATAATGGCGAAAATTCTTTTACAGAACAGACTACGATAGTCCTTCCGGGTGTTTCAAATAGCTCTTCAGCATGGGGAGATTATGATAACGATAATGATCTTGATCTTTTACTTACTGGGAGTAATATTTCAAAAATATTCCTTAACGATGGAAATAACACTTTTACGGAACAACCGGCCATAGAATTACCAGGTGTTAATTATGGTTCTGTAGCATGGGGTGATTTCGACAATGATGGCTATCCTGACATTCTGCTTACCGGACAGCTAAAGAGTATGGAACCTGTATCAATGATTTACCGTAATAATGGGAATAATACATTTACCCAACAAACAGAGATAAATTTGACTGGAGTATATAACAGTTCAGTGGCATGGGGAGATTATAACAATGATAGCTATCAGGATATATTATTAACAGGTAATAGTACTACAGGCCCCGTATCAAAAATTTACCTTAATAATCAAGACAATACTTTCAGCGAACAAACAGATATTGTACTGGAGGAGATTGCTTATAGCTCAGCATCATGGGCTGATTATGATAATGATGATGACCTGGATATTCTATTGACAGGTAACAGCATTTCAAAGGTTTACAGAAACAATGGTAATAATAGTTTCTCTGAACAGGCAGGTATAATCATTCAGGGAGTTGCATACTGTTCTTCCGTATGGGGTGATTTTGATAACGATGGTAATACCGATATACTCATTACCGGTACAACAAATGGAGTTTCCTCCGGAGCTATTACAAAATTGTACCGTAACAATGGTGATAATTCTTTCACTGAACAGTCAGGGATAAGCCTAATTGGTATATATAACAGTTCAGTCGCTTGTGGCGACTATAATAATGATGGCAGGCTTGATGTTTTATTAACTGGTAATGATATAAATGGTCTTGCAACATCTGCCATATATAGTAATTACTGTTCAACCTTAAAAGGTATTCTTGAAAAACCAACCTTATTATCAAGTACCGTAACCGATACATCAGTAATTTTAAGCTGGAACAGGATACTCCGCAATGGTGTACCTGTTAAAGGAGTAAGTTACAATATACGTATTGGCGATTCACCTGAATCTAATAATGTTCTGTCACCAATGGCATTATCTACTGGAATTCGTCTCATTCCGGCTATGGGTAATACACAATCTGACACCCTCTTTGTACTCCGCAATCCAAGAACAGGCAATTTTTACTGGAGTGTTCAGGCTATTGATAATGGATTTACTCCCGGAGAGTTTTCTATTGATGAATCCTTTGATTTCTATTCATGGGTACAAGCTTCTCATCTCTTTGCAAACGATGTTCAGGGATCAAGTCTCAACTTGTTCTGGACCAGAGGTAATGGATTTGATTGTCTTGTATTTGCCAAGAAAGGTAACAGTGGAACTGCAGTACCTCAAGACGGGACTCCTTATGATGCAAATCCAAAATTTGGCAGGGGTTCACAAATTGATACCACAGGATGGTATTGTGTCTATCAGGGAACAGGAAATAATGTTACCATAACAGACCTGGAAGGATTAACAGATTATATATTTACTGTAATAGAAAACAATGGAGGATTTGATTATTACGAAGAAGTGCAAGGAGAAGGGAATCCACTTGTAGTTAAAACTGGTGCATTTACTGAACAAAGTAACATAAGTCTGTTCGGTATAAATAACGGATCAGCCCTCCCTGGAGATTATGACAATGATGGTGATCTGGATATTTTATTAACTGGAAATGGAAACTCTAAAATATACAGAAATACAGGTGATAACAATTTTGCAGCTCAAAATGCAATTATATTGAAGAGTGTTTCAAATAGTTCGTCTGCCTGGGGCGATTATGATAACGATAATTACCTTGATATACTGATTACAGGGCTTGATAATAATAATAGTCCTGTCTCAGTGATCTACCGTAATAACGGTAATAATACGTTCACTGAACAAACGGGGATAAATCTATCAGGGGTTTGTGACGGTTCAACAGACTGGGGAGACTACGATAACGATGGTTATCTTGATTTACTGCTTACAGGCCGATCTGTTACAAATGATTATATATCAACGATATACCGCAATAATGGAGATAATACATTTACTGAACAAACCAGTATTGAGCTTCAGGGAGTTTGTTACAGTGAAGCTGCATGGGGCGATTATAATAATGATGCAAACCTTGATATCTTATTGACAGGATCCAATAGTAATAACCTTCCTGTTTCCAAGATCTACAGGAATAATGGTGATAATACATTTACTGAACAAACAACCGCTTCTATCAGGGGTGCTTCAAATAGTGCTGTAGATTGGGGCGATTATGATAATGACGGTGACCTGGATATATTATTAACAGGGAAATCAGGCACTAATTTTATCGAATATGTTTCAAGGATATACAGGAAT
>CAZOZU010000330.1:0-3090 GCA_964584355.1 uncultured Rikenellaceae bacterium | reverse complement strand
AGCGAGACCATTTCTCCTCCCACCTTGGTGAATCTTTTAAATCGGCCTGAATGAAACAGATATCCCTCTTCATCGAGGTAGCCCATATCGCCGGTATCGTACCATTCATCTTTCAGCACTTCGGCTGTCTGTTCAGGATCATCAAAATACCCCTTCATTATAGAGTCGCCTTTAACCTTGATTTTTCCAACTTCCTTCAGTGCACACTCTTCTCCTGTTTCGAAATTTTCTATTCTCACCTGGATGTTGGGGAGGACCTTTCCGGTACTTCCCGGCCTGTTAAATTCATGAGTGTTGACAGATATCACAGGTGAAGTTTCTGTAGCCCCGTAACCTTCCAGGAGGGTAACACCATGCTTGGTTAAATATCCTTCCCTCAGAGCATCGGGACATTTGTCGGCGCCTGCGATCATCAGCCTCAGGCTTTTAAAGTCACCCGGTTCGGATTTCTGAAGATAACCCCAGAAGAAACTTGGCGTTCCCACCATTAATGTAGGTTTTTCCTCGTTTGCTATATTACTTATAGTCTGGAAATCAAGCGGGTTAGCATAGGTGACCATGGTCATACCGTGATACAACGGTACCCAGAGATTCACTGTCAGACCGAAAACATGGAAGAATACAAGGTTGGCCAGTAGCCTGTCTTCAGAGGTAATTCCTACATATTTGCTGAATCCGTCAATATTTGATGAAATGTTTTTATGTGACAGGGGGACTGCCTTGGGATCTTTTTCGCTTCCGCTGGTGAAGAGGATAACTGCAGTATCATCTTCATTTCCTTTATGGATGTTTTTCAGAAGAATGCTGACAGGCAATAATGATTTCATTGCTGCTTTCAGCTTATCACCTGTGCTGACACTCTCCATGATGTCTTCAATCAGAACCATCCCTTCCATTACAGGACAGCCTATTTTATCGAGCAGGGCCTTTGAAGCTATAATGGTTTTGAAATTGCATTTTTTCTGTGCATACCTGGCATTAGCCTCGGCTCCCGTTGAATAATTGATCATCACGGGAATCTTACCGCCCATTAATGCTGCAACAGAAGCAAGTGCACAACCTGCAGAGGTGGGAATCATAATTCCGATAAACCCTTTATCATACTTTTTAAATTTTGATCTCAGTATGAGTGATGCGATCAGGGCTTTTGAGTAAGTAACTGATTTCCCGGTAGTTTTATCAATTATTGCTGTCTTTTTAGCAAACTTCTTTGCCATCCGGACAAATTGCTGATGAAGTAACATGGAGATAAGTATTAGTTTAAATTCTGATTATTCAAGAGACCAATATAATTATTAATTTGAAATAATTGATCATATAAATAATTTTTGTTCGAAAAATTAATTTAATTAACAATGCTGTATGTAATTGCAATATAGATAATTAACAAATAAAATATTTTAACATGATAGAGTTATCAAATATTTATTCGAATTTTACAATATTGATGGAAGTGTGGAGATAGGAAGGAACGCTGTACGCTGTACGCTATTGTGGTAGGGTTAGAAAGCGGTATAAAGGTCATAGAAATGAGAGATTGAAAAAATGATGAACTCTTTTAAAATAAACATACTGATTGGAATAGTCTTAATCGCATTTTCACTGGTTACATGCGATCGCACTGAAAAAGAAGAGATTCTTGTAATTTCCACAGGTGATATAGAGACCTTTTCGGAAGGATTTTATATTTTAAATGGTACAATTGTCAGTATCGGGAATGAAACGATCACAAATCATGGATTCTGCTGGTCAGAATTGGAAGATCCTGATATAGAGGACACTACAATACAGATGGGCGCCAGGAGTTCAACAGGAGATTTCAGCTTTACCGATTTTAATTTTTCTGAGAGCACAACTTATTATGTCAAAGCCTTTGCAACCGCCGGTTTAATAACTTACTATGGCGAGCAGAGATCATTTACCACGCCTGATACATTGCCGCTTATTATAACCGATATTGATCATAATATTTATAATACCATTAAAATAGGTAACCAGATATGGATGGCTTCGAACCTTAAGGTTACTCGTTGGCCGGATGGAACATATATTCCACGTGTTGAGGAGCAGCCGGACTGGTATGCGTTTTCACTATATACACAGGCATATTGCTGGTATGAAAACTATGCAGTCATAGGAACTATCTATGGAGCTCTTTATACATGGCCGGCAGCATTGTATATTATGAGAGATGATGAAATTGAACCAGGTTATATTCAGGGTGTTTGTCCTGATGGCTGGCATTTACCTAGTGATAGTGAATGGAAAGAGCTGGAAATGTTTCTCGGTATGGACGGGACGGAAGTCGATTTAGAGGATTGGAGGGGAACAGATGAAGGAGGTAAGATGAAACATGAGGGAACACAGTACTGGAACAGTCCGAATAGCGGGTCAACTGATGAAAGTGGTTTCTGTGCATTGCCGTCAGGCTGGCGTGATGGTGCCGGCTGGTTCAAGAACCTCGGTACAGGTACCAGGTTCTGGTCTACTTCGTTACGCGGCGATTACGCCTGGGTCCGGCAGCTCGATTACAATTCTTCCAAAATATATCGTGGTACCAAGGGGCTCTATGAAGCTCATTCAGTACGTTGTATTAAGGATCAGTGATTCTGTCATTCGAGGAGTTTTACCCCGCAAGGCGAAGCTCACAGTCTTAAAGGGCTTCGCCCTGTCTGTCTCTGCACGATGTCTGTCTCTTAGTTCCGTCTTACTCGTTTCACTCGCTGTAGTGAGCTTCGAGCTGTACTATAACATAAAGATATCATCTATATATGATATAGCCTTGATTATTAAATTTTTATAAAAGAGATCTTTCTGTTTATTCTGCGGGATGATATTTCCAGGAAATACACACCTTTCTCGAGCCATGACACATCGATCATATATTGTGATTTTATATTACTGATAATACGGTCTGTTAAGATCATTCCGTTATTGTTAATTATCCTTATTCTTATTTCACCATCTAAATCAAGATTATCAGGATCTATAGTTAGATAATCATTTACAGGATTAGGATAAATTATGATCTTCTTCTCATCATCCTCCATATTTATTACTCCTGTTGCAATATTAATGGTAAGAGTTGTA
>CAZOZU010000329.1:0-3094 GCA_964584355.1 uncultured Rikenellaceae bacterium | reverse complement strand
AGCAACAGCTTGTAGGTATTGCCCGTGCAATAGTTGGAAAACCTAAATTGTTACTGGCCGATGAACCGACAGGTAATCTCCATACCGACCAGGGTATACAAATAATGGAACTTCTTAAGAAGCTTAATAAAGAGGGGATTACAATAATCCAGGTTACTCATAATGAGCAGTTTGCATTGTACGGAAGCCGGATTATACGTCTTGTTGACGGTATGATATCCAGTGATAAGAAAACGGATCAGATTAAATAAATTGATTTTATCATGAATAGAATAAACCTGAAGCTGGCTTTCAGAAGTCTGATAAAGAATAGGTTGTATACTATTTTGAGTATAATCGGGTTTACTTTTGGATTTACTCTGTTCATGCTGATCCTGCTTTTTATATTTCAGGAAAAGTCAGTCGATAAATCATTCAGCAGACATAAAAATATTTACAGATTAATAGACGCAGGGAACAGGTGTTATTTAAATAATGAATTCAGCTCAATAATAACTCAAAATTTTCCGGAAGTAATTATTTCTTGCCCTGTTAATCTGATATCAGGAATAGATGTTGCTTTAAAATCAGAAAAAAATACTGTCAGACTGCATAACCTTATGTCAACAACAAATGATTTTTTTGATGAGTTTACATTAAAGGCTATAAGAAAAATATCTGATAAACCATTTGCTGACCTTAATTCAACTGTGATTACTCAATCGATGGCTGAAAGTCTTTTCCCTGAGTCCGATCCCCTGGGGCAAATGATTGATCTCTTCGGTTCATATTCGGTGATGGTAAGCGCAGTGGTGGAAGACTTCCCGCCTAATACAAGTATAACGGCATCGGTGTTTTTGAATATTGAAAATGAGAAATTCCGGTTTTCACAATCATGCCACAATGATAATTGTATATACCTGGCTAATCATTTTCTGCTTTTAAGGGAAGATGCAGATGAGTCATGGCTTGTCGAAAAGCTAAACCGGGATTTATCGATTTTCAGCTCACCTGTCACTGATCTATCACTTCATAAGCTTACGGATATTTATTTTTCTCATGATATCGACGGGAACAGGAACAGAACCGGGAATAAATTCCTGGTCTATATAATTTTGACGATAGCTTGCCTTATTATCATACTCTCAGTCATTAACCAGTTAAATTTCAATCTGTCGCTGCAATTCTCACGGTTGAAGAGTATCGGGATAAGATTAATAAACGGTGCAGGGAAAAAAGAAATGTACTCTTATTTTCTGACGGAAGTATCGATAATAGTAATTCTGTCTGTAATAATCGCAAGTAATCTGGCAGGTATGCTCCTTCCTGAAGTTAACAGGGCATTCCCGGTTTCACTAGATGCCCGTTTTTTCTTTTCCCCAATATACATACTTGTTATTTCCCTGATAACAGGATTAGTAATCCTGTTGAATAGTATCGCACCTTTATATACACTTTCAAATTATAATATCAGGACTTTTATTTCTGATGGCCTTAAAGGAAAGGGAAAAATATTCCAAAGAGATATTCTTACAGTATTCCAGCTTACTGCGTCAATCGTTCTGATAATTGCACTGCTGATAATGATAAAACAGATGCATTATGTAAAAAATGCAAACCTGGGATTTGATACAACAAATCTTATTAAAATTGATTTTCCTCAAAACTTTAAACAACAAAATGTCTTTAAGAAGAGAATTGACCAACAGGCTTTCGTAAACAGCTCTGCTCTTACCGATGGTGTATTTGGAGATTGGAATATTATTCTGGATGAAGGTACTGATTTCAGAATCAGGGAGGTCAGGGTCGATACTAATTTCCTGTTTACTATGGGGATAAAGCTCATAACAGGCAGAAGCTTCCTGCCGGGAGATATTGACAGGGCATTTCTTTTTAATAAAACCGGCTATGATAGTTATGATTCTGAAAATAAAGAAAAATTACAATTTCAGGGGAAAGATGTGATTGGAGTAATTGAAGACTTTCATGTTTCATCATTTTATTCCAAAATAGAACCTGTTTGTCTTTTATTCTCCGAGAACCTTTCAATATTGTCTTTTTTGATGCTCTGTTCAATGACCATTATAGTAAAGAAGATAATATGATAAAAATAATTGGATTTTTCGGACTGGTTTCGATAATTATCACCTGTATGGGAATTTTCGGCCAGATCTGTAACGACACATTAAGCAAGACTAAAGAGATTGGTATTCGTAAAATAAATGGAGCAAATATATCGGAAGTAATGATTATGCTAAATAAAAGTATAGTCATATTAATCGGATTTTCATTTGTAATAGCTGTTCCGGTTGCTTTATTCATTATCCATTCCTGGTTGGATAACTTTGCATATAAAACCAGAATTAGCTGGTGGATATTCGTTATAGCGGGCCTAACTGTCCTGGCAATAACTCTATTTACAGTAAGCTGGCAGGCATGGCGTGCAGCTACGAGGAATCCTGTGGAGGCTTTGCGATATGAGTAAAATACCCCCAAACCCCCAGAGGGGGCTTAAAAACAGTAAAAGGTAATAATGGAAGCATTACGATATAAATGGTTTAAAAATATGATATGGGCAGATTTATATTTTTTTTAAGAGTAAACATCCGTAATTTATTTACCAATAAAAAATTTGCATTGATAAATATTATCGGATTGTCTGTTGGTGTGACTGCCAGTATGTTAATACTGCTATATGTAAGATATGAGACCTCCTTTGATAACTTTAATCCGAATGCAAAGAATATATACCGCATTGTTGAAAGAAATTTGGAGGATGGTTCAATAGGGGCATCAACTCCACTGGCTTTATCAGATGTTCTGAAAAAGGATTATCCTGAGATTGAGAAGGTAATTGGATTAATGAGAACGACAAATGATTTAAAAGTCGGAGAGCAAAGGTTTGAAAATATAAAAGGAGCAGTTGTTGAAAAAGAATTTTTTCCTCTTTTCAATTTCCCGTTGATATCAGGAAATCAGGGTACTCTTTTTGAAGATCCTTATGAAGCGGTTATTACAAAAAGCCTTGCAGAAAAACTCTACGGAAAAATTGATGTGTTAGGAGAAACATTTGAATATGAGACTTTTACTTTTAAAGTTGCAGGAATAATAAGCG
>CAZOZU010000328.1:0-3096 GCA_964584355.1 uncultured Rikenellaceae bacterium | reverse complement strand
GCTAGGCATCGGTCTGCAAAACCGGGTACGGCGGTTCGAATCCGCCACCGACCTCAAACCCTCACCTGCTCACCACTACACTCACTGAATGGATCTTCCCTCCGACCGGAGGATTCAATTTTGTTACTTTCACCGTTGCTTTATTTATACCGTCAATCTCAGAATAGAGTGCATTCAATATCCTCCCTGCAATATGCTCAAGCAGATGTGATTTCTTTTTCATCTCCTCCTTTACAACTTCATATGCCTGCTGGTAATTGAGTGCATCCTTCAGACTATCACTTTCCATCGGTTTTTCCAGATCTGTTTCTATTGTCACATCAATCATAAATTTGTTTCCCACAATCTGCTCCTCTTTGAAATGTCCATGAAAAGCATAAAACTCCATTCCTTCTATCTGTATTAGTCCCATATTTTATCTATTTCTGGGCTTAAGCCCTTATTGTCAGTATTCTGCATAACCCAGGGCTTAAGCCCTGGGTTATTTGCAATCCACCACACAGGACTTTAGTCCTTAAGAAATTATAAAATAATTCAAAAAATATTTGGTTTATATCATAAACTGCTTTATATTTGTAATATATTTATTGTTTCAAATATTAACATTTAAAAATAAACATTATTATGGAAACCGAAGAAAAACTTTTAACAGGCGAAGAAAGCCTCAGGATCATTACAGATATGATCAATAAAGCCAAGGTAAATGTGCGCCAGAGCAGCTTCCACTTGCTTTTCTGGGGTTGGCTGGTACTTGTAATAAGCCTTTCCGAATACCTTCTCTGGAACCTTACGGATTTTGCAAATCCCTGGATTGTCTGGTACTTAACGATTCCTGGTGTATTTGTATCAATGATTTACGGATTTATCAATGGCCGCAAAGCAAAGGTGCATACCTATGCCGACATGATCTATATGTGGACATGGATGGCATTCCTCTTTGCAGCATTGGTATTATTCATAATTATAAGAAAGGATATTCAACATGTCGGCCCCTTCATCCTGACTCTTGCGGCCATGCCTACATTTATTTCCGGTTGTATTATCAGGTATAAACCGTTGATTTTAGGCGGGACGTCTTTCTGGATCCTTGCTCTCATTGGAAGTTTTGCAGGACCTTCAGTGGCTCCCCTTGCTATTCCTGTCGCAATGCTCACAGGATACCTCATACCTGGTTATCTCCTTAGAAAAAAGGATGGTCATGACACGGTTTAAAGATCTCGATCCGGTGTTGCATTCGCAATTACGGCTTGCGGTGATATCCCTGCTGGCAAGTACCGAAGTTGCTGAATTCACCTATATCCAGGAACAGACGGGGTCCACAGCAGGGAACCTCAGCATCCAGATAACAAAACTGAAGGAAGCCGGCTATATCGAGGTAACAAAAAAGTTCAGAAATAACTATCCTCTGACACTCTGCAGGATTACTCCCCTCGGCAAACAGAAATTTACTGAATATGTAAAGGCCCTGAAAGAGTACCTCAATCCCGAAAAGAACATTTAACCGCTAAGATCGCAGAGATTTACACGAGGGTCGCAAAGTACAGATACTATCGGAATGAAATATAATATCTAAGCTTTGCGATCTTTACGTATTTTATCCATCGAAGCTGATGCAAAGGTGTACTTAGCGCACTTTGCGGTTATTCTTTTTTGACTAAGAGTTGATTTGAATCAAATTCATCCTATTTTTGTAATCTTAAAATAATACGGATGAGTGACGAGACCATAAAGGGCAAAGAAGAATCGAAGCCAGTAAGCTTTATTGAGCAGTTTATAATCGATGACCTAAAAGCTGGCAAAAACGATGGAAAAATCCATACCCGATTCCCTCCTGAACCAAATGGTTATTTGCATATCGGTCATGCAAAAGCTATTTGCCTCGATTTTGGCATGGCAGCTAAGTACGGAGGAAAATGCAACCTGCGCTACGATGATACCAATCCTGTTAAGGAGGAAACTGAATATATTGATTCTATAAAGGAGGATATTCATTGGCTTGGTTTCGACTGGGAAGATCGTGAGTTTTATGCATCCGATTATTTCGGTCAGCTGTTCGACTTTGCGGTCGATCTCATTAAGAGAAACCTTGCCTATGTTGATGACCAGCCTGCTGATGTGATCTCGTCTCAAAAAGGTACTCCTACCCGCCCCGGGACTGAAAGTCCTTTCCGTAATCGGCCTGTAAAAGAGAATCTCGACCTGTTTTACAGGATGAATGAAGGTGAATTCGAGGAGGGTAGCAGGATTCTCAGGGCCAAAATCGATATGTCATCCCCTAATATGCACATGCGCGATCCTATTATCTACAGGATCATTAAAATACCTCATCATCGTACCGGCAATAAATGGAATGTTTACCCGATGTATGATTTTGCACACGGGCAATGCGACTATTTTGAAGGTATCACCCACTCCCTGTGCACTCTCGAATTCGAAGTACACAGACCTCTTTATGACTGGCTGGTCGACAAGTTGAAAACCGATGATTACAGACCGCGACAAATTGAATTCAACCGCCTCAACCTCACCTACACAATGATAAGCAAAAGGAAATTGCTTGAACTGGTACAAGGGAAAAAAGTAAGCGGCTGGGACGACCCCAGGATGCCTACACTGTGCGGACTGCGCCGGAGGGGTTATACACCTGAATCAATAAAGAGATTTATAGATCTCATAGGATATACAAAAGTTGAAGCCATCAATGATGTCTCCTTGCTGGAACATGCTGTCCGTGAGGATCTTAACATAAGAGCGCCAAGGATTTTTGGAGTGCTCAATCCTCTTAAGGTTATCATCACCAATTATCCCGAGGATAAGGTGGAAGAAGTTGAGATTATTAATAATCCCGAGGATGAGAGTATGGGATTAAGAAAAATACCTTTCAGCAGGGAGCTCTATATTGAACAGGATGATTTCATGGAGGATCCGCCTCACAAGTTTTTCCGTCTGGCACCCGGAAAGGAAGTCAGGTTGAAAGGAGCATATATCATTAAATGTGAATCATATAAAAAGAACGAAAAATCTGGAGTTATAGAGGAACTCTATTGCACTTATGATCCTGAGACAAAGAGTGGAGGTAATGCTTCTCATAAAAAA
>CAZOZU010000327.1:0-3098 GCA_964584355.1 uncultured Rikenellaceae bacterium | reverse complement strand
AACTGTTGCAGGATACTGGAGAGCAATACTAACCAGTACTTTAATCGTTCCGGTATCTGCATTTAAACTGGCTGTTGACCAGGCACCTGAATGGGTCGAAGAAAACACATGGGAATGGAATTATTCAGCAAGTGTATTCTCTGTTACTTATAAAGCACGACTGGTGGGACAAATAAGAGCATCGGATGTTCTTTGGACTATGTATATCACCAGGGAAGGAACGGGAGGATATCCTGAATTTGTCTGGTTTGAGGGCACCTCAGCTCTTGATGGTAACAGCGGCCAGTGGATCCTTAACCACAGCTATACTTATCAGGAATCCTTACTCCAGATAGACTGGACAAAAACCGGAGATTCTATGGGAACAGTTAAATATACTTACATAAGAACCCTTAACGATAACCGCGAAACAGACACATTTAACAATAGTTATATCGAATATGGAAAAACATCCAATACCCTGGATGCATACTATAGTATTCATTACTATAGCTCCTCTTACCAGACATTCTGGGATGTTGATGTAGAATGGAACACAACAAGTTACAACGGAAGAGTAATGTGTTCACCACGGTTCGGAGATACAGACTGGCACTGCTGGAACAGCCAGCTGGTTAATATTACCTGTGAATGATAGTATATACCCCCCAACCCCCCAAAAGGGGGGGCTAGAATCACAGGTAACTATATTGATAAAATAATGAAGGGACTCTTTTACAGGGTCCTTTTTTTATTTATTGTCAATGAAATTTTTGCTATTTTGCACCACTTTTATACAAAACAGAGATGTCTGCAGGAAAGAAGTCCATATTGCTGATAACTTTGATACTTATCGCTGACCAGATCCTTAAGATATGGATTAAAACACATATGGTTGTTGGTGAAGAGATCCCCCTCTTCGGAAACTGGGGAATGCTTCATTTTGTCGAGAATAACGGGATGGCCTTCGGTATGGAAATGGGCGGTAAACCTGGAAAACTGATACTAAGTATTTTCAGGATCATTGCAATTATTGCAATAGGTTATTTCCTTAATTCAATTATCAGAAAAAAGGTAAATCCGGGTCTTATCCTGGCTGTCAGTGCAATAATTGCCGGAGCTATCGGTAATATTATCGATAGTGCATTTTACGGGATGATCTTCAGTGAGAGTTATCTTCAGCCTGCGGTTCTCTTTCCACCGGGAGGCGGATATTCGTCTTTTCTTCTCGGAAAAGTGGTGGACATGTTCTATTTCCCCATTATAAATACACATTGGCCCGAGTGGTTCCCCTTTAAGGATGGAGAATCATTTATCTTCTTCAGGCCTGTATTTAACATAGCCGATTCATCAATAACATGTGGGGTGATTTCCATAATCCTATTCCAGAAGAAAATGTTCAGGGACTTCAACTAATCAAAATCCGCAATCCGCAATTACAATGGTTCTTTGCAGCATTCACCGACACTGTTAAGAATGTTTTTAAGTGACTCATGCTTAAGGTAATACCATATATTCTTCCCTTCTCTTTGTGAGGCTAAAATACCTTTATCTTTCATGATAACAAGATGATGCGAGGCTGTGGATTGCCCGATGCCAAGTTTTTTATGTATCTCTGTAACAGTATGTTTACTGCCATCTTCAAGACAGCCTACAATAGATATTCTAACGGGGTGTGCCATCGCTTTAAGCATCCCCGATACTTTCTCAAGTGTTTGCGGATCTGGTTTCTGAAATTCCATTATTGTTGTTTTATCATACAAATATATAGATATGTTTTTGATGATACCGGGCAATTGAGTTGATGTGAAATTGTTATATTTGAATGAAATAATAAAGAATGTCTGTACTCAGCGATATTAAAAGTCCTGTTAAAAAGGAGATGGATGAATTTGAATCCTACTTCAGCAGGACTATGAAGAGTAATATTCCACTGCTGAAGATTATCCTGAATTATATACTCAGGAGGAAGGGAAAGCAGATGAGGCCGTTGCTTGTTTTCCTCACAGCAAGGCTTAATGGTGAAATATCTGAAGCAACTTATGCTGCCGCAACAATGATTGAACTTCTGCATACAGCATCGCTGGTGCATGACGATGTAGTTGATGATGCCCATGAACGCCGTGGAGCTTTTTCGGTTAATGCCCTGTGGAACTCAAAAATTGCTGTTCTGGTTGGCGATTATATGCTTTCAAAAGGATTGCTGGTAAGTGTTGAAAAATCTCGTTTTGATCTGCTTGAAATAGTTTCCGAAGCTGTAAAATCGATGGTGGAGGGAGAGCTTCTTCAGGTCCAGAAAGCCAGAAAACTAAACATCAGGGAAGAGGATTATTATAAGATTATTATAAGCAAAACTGCTGCATTGATTGCTGCCTGCACGGCAACAGGTGCAAGGTCGGTAACTGAAGACACTTATACAATACAGTTGATGAAGGACTTCGGGGAAAATGTAGGTATAGCTTTCCAGATCAGAGATGATATACTTGATTATGAGGCTAACGGATTAACCGGAAAAACCGTGGGGAATGATATAAAAGAGAAGAAAATTACTCTTCCGCTTATTAACTCACTTGAGCTTGCATCATCATTTCAAAAGAGACATATCCTCTCAATTGTAAAAAGACAAAAAAAGACAAAAAAGGAGATCAATGAAGTAATAAGTTTTGTTATCTCCTCGGGCGGACTGGATTATGCCGAGTTAAAAATGAACCAGTTTCGTGATAAAGCACTGGCAATCCTCGATTCATACCCCGATTCGGATGTAAAGGATTCCCTGAAGAGCTTTGTATATTTTACAACCTCGAGAGAAAAGTGATTTTGTTTTTCTTATTATTCTGCTGCTTCAAGTTCTATTTTAGCTACCTTCTCCATGTCTTGCTGATAATATCTTGACCCAAGATAAAATAGTACAGCACCGATAAGAAGCATCAGCGGCAAAATAGAAAGTGCGGTTTCAATATTTGTTTTATCATATATGAGGCCCACTACCATTGGTGACATAGCAGATCCCAGCAGGTTCTGCACAACGACTGCAATTGCATAAGATGTTGCCCTCAGCCCGGGATGAATTACATCTTGCGTAACAGCCGCGGCTCCGGCAATAAAACCTATTATGAGAA
>CAZOZU010000326.1:0-3102 GCA_964584355.1 uncultured Rikenellaceae bacterium | reverse complement strand
AAAACAAGTTAAGGGAGATCCGGAATATCCTTGGAAACAGCTTCAGCCTGTTAAGTCTCAGAGATCTGAATATCATTGATGATATTCCTGAAAATGAATTGACACTCGAAGGTAACGCTCTCCAGAAAGCCCGTCATATTCATAAACTTGTGAATATGAATGTCTTTGCCGATGATACAGGTCTTGAAATAAAGGCATTAAACGGGCTGCCCGGGGTTAACTCAGCCCGTTTTGCCGGGGAAAACAAGGATTCCGAAGCAAATATTGATAAAGCGATTCAAATGATGGGAAAAACATCTAACAGGAAGGCAAGGTTCAGGACAGTAATTGCCCTTATCTTTGATAACATTGAATATCTTTTCGAAGGTACTGTTGAAGGAGATATCATAAGTGAAAGAAGAGGGAAAGAGGGATTCGGGTATGATCCGGTTTTTATGCCTAAAGGTCATAATCTGACATTTGCAGAGATGTCCCTTGAAGAAAAAAACAAGATCTCCCACCGGGCAAATGCCTTCAGGAAGCTGCGGGATTTTCTGATTCGACATCATCACCGGGACAATAAAGAGACTAATTAACTGTTTAAACTCCTGATGAGAAGATTGTTGCTTTTAAGCTGTCTGTTCTTTACCTCCTTTATTATCCAAGGGCAAACTCCTGTTGGAACATGGTCCGATCATCTCGTTTACAGTACGGCTGTAAATATTGCAGTCGGATCAGAGGAAGTTTTTGCTTCTACAGGATCTTCATTGATAGTATATAATAAGAAATATGCTGAACTCAGGAAGTTTTCCCGTGTAAACGGCCTTTCTGAAACATCAATAAGTACAATAGCCTTCTCGGAAGAAAATGATATCCTTGTAATTGCCTACTCAAGTACAAATATCGATATTCTGAAAGACAATAAAATTTATAATATACCAGATATAAATCTGAAATATATCCCGGGGAAAAAAGAGATAAACAAGATAAGAATAGAGGGGAAATATGCTTACCTGGCATGCAGCTTTGGTATTGTGGTTATTGATCTTATAAAGAACGAGATTAATGATACCTGGAAACCCGGAGATGGCTCAGATTATCCTGAAGTGTGGGATATTGCTTTTAGCATTGATAAGATATATGCGGCAACCGGTAAAGGAGTATACTCAGGAAATCTGGATGATACCGGACTGGCATATTTCGGTAGCTGGACAATCATCAACACACTGCCCGAACCGGAAGGAAAATACACAGCTGCCCTCTTTTCAGGCAACAGACTCTATGTTAACCATACAGGTAACCTCTTCCCCGGCGACTATATTTATTACATCGACAATGAGACTGCACTCTTTTCTTATGTTCCCGGCAGGTTTAATTCCTCCTTTGATAAGGCTTCTGATGGATTTATAATCTCCTCCGGAAGTTCAGCAAGATATTATCATGACGATGGGTCACTGTATAAAACCATTTCATCATATCCCTGGGGCACTCCAAATATTGCACAGTCAGCTGAATATCAGGGTGATATATGGATTGCAGATATCAGCTCAGGACTTGTAAAATGGGAGAATATGACAGAATTTTCATCATATACACTGCCTGGGCCTTCAACAAACAATGCGGTTAGTGTTACTTCTCTCAATGGTAAAACGATAATTTGCGGCGGAGGGGTCAATATACCATGGAATAACCTATGGAGACCCTTCCATGTTTCACTGTATGAAGAATATTCCTGGACTCATTTAAGCAGTTCAGTTCGTGATCCCATGAGAGCATTTATCGATCCGTCCAACAGATCACATTTCTTCATAGCCACATGGGGTGGCGGCTTACTTGAATACATAGATAATGAGCTGATAAACACATATAATGATTCAAATTCCCCGTTACAGACCATCATTCCCGGTCAACCCTATGTGAGGATCTGTGGTATGGCAATGGACAGGGAAGGAAACCTGTGGATAACACAAAGCGAGGTACCCGGATCCGTTAAAGTGCTGAAGCCTGACGGAACCTGGATCGTGAATCCTATTACTGCAAATGTGGCAACTATAGGTGATATAATAATTACCCGCAATGGACATAAGTGGATAGTGCTTCCGAGAGGAAACGGCCTACTAATAATTGATGATAAGGATACTCCCGAATACCTTGATGACGACATTTACAAACAGATGTTCATAACCGATCCTGATGGTAAAGTGATAACATTTGTTTACAGTATTGCCGAGGATCTTGACGGTAATATCTGGGTCGGCACTGATCAGGGACCATTTATATATTATAATCCCAATAAAATATTTGAAGAGGATATCAGGGCTTACCGGATAAAGATACCACGTGATGATGGTTCGGGACTTGCAGACTACGTGCTTGCTAATGAGTCAATTACTTCTATAGCCGTCGACGGGGCAAACAGGAAATGGCTTGGAACTCAAAGCTCAGGTGCATACTTACTTTCCCCTGATGGAACTACAATGGTACAACATTATAACATGCAAAGTAGTCCTATTCTTTCTGATTTAATTGCTGATATTTCAGTTGACAATATGACCGGGGATGTTTGGTTTGTTACCTCAGAAGGAGTTATCTCTGTAAGAGGTGATGCCATTACCGGAAAAGACGAATTCACGGAAGTATATTCGTTTCCCAATCCTGTAAGGGAAGATTTTACAGGTAATGTCACCATAACAGGTTTGATGACAGATACACAGATACGAATAACTGATATAAGCGGAAACCTTGTATATAAAACTGTATCGGACGGAGGTCAGGCTTCGTGGGATCTTACAACATACCATGGCCGGCGTGTTGCCACAGGTGTATACATGGTTTTTTGTTCCAGTCCCGACGGATCGAAATCCTGTATAACAAAGATATTGGTGATAAACTGACCCCCCAACCCCTCCCGATAGCTTGAGCGAAGTGAAAGCGTATCGGGAGGGGCAGGGGGGTTTTTCCTGGGGGTTAATCATTCCGTAATCAAACTCTGTATCCTTTCTATCTGCAGCTGCTTATTCACCTCCCTCAGACTTCTTGCTGTATTGGTAAAATACTGATGTCCTGAAATGAATTTAACCTGTATCTTGTTCCAGTCATTGAGAGAACCCATTTTGTTTTGTG
>CAZOZU010000325.1:0-3128 GCA_964584355.1 uncultured Rikenellaceae bacterium | reverse complement strand
TTTTTATCTCTTTATTTTTATAGTACTCGAATTCCGGATCCTGTGCAAATATTACAACTGATGTAAGAATAATTATTGCAGCAATAGAAATTATTTTTTTCATCTTTTATGATTTTTTATCTTTTGATTTCTAGAAAACATATGAGACTGAGATGCCTATATCGCCTGGCATCACCCTGACAAAAGCAGGGATCGTAAGTTCAACAAACGGTTTTATGTTAAGACCTATTATTAATGGAATATCATAAAACCTGTACTCGGCGGCAAGCCAACCATCAGCACCGAATACAGGGCAAAACCTTTCACCCTGAAAATGGTATCTCTCTCCAAAATATCCGACATGGTCAGTGATAATAAAACCTGCATGTCCTCCATAACCCCATGCAAAAAAGAGATCCGGTGATATGCTTGAGAGAGCCTTTTCGTAAATTATTCTGAGGCCCGTAATCTGGATACCTTCATTATTGAAGCCAAGCATTGTATTATATCCAACCTCTGCATTGCCGGCTTCAGATGTAACCTGAAAGAATATACCACTTCTTATACCGGTTCTGACCCCTGCCTGTTTTGTTATATACTGACTGAAGACATTATTCTGAAGCAGTATTATAGCGGTTATTGTAAGTAAGACTATTTTTTTCATGTGTAAATAATTTGTTTTCAATAGGCATATGAATTATTTATAATTGATAATTCTCCCTGATCCGGTAATGGATTGATCAATCTCAGGATTACCTTCGATAAAAATATTGCCGCTTCCTGAAATCAGTACATTCATGTAATCTGTTGTAGTGGTAAAGAGGTTACCTGATCCTGAAATTATTACAGAAGAAGTAACCGCAACAAGATCGTTTGCATAAATATTCCCGCTACCGGTTATTTTAAAATGTGCATCTTCGCAATCACCGTTTACTGTAGCATCTCCCGACCCTGTAATAAGACAGTCATAATTTGCACAATCTGCCATCTTTAGTTTAATATTGCCTGATCCTGAGATCTTTATGTCAATATTTTCTGCTGTAACCATATTAACAGTAATATCGCCCGATCCCCTTGCTTTTACTATCACCGTTTCTCCTGAAAGCATGTCTCCTATAAAGGCTCCCGAGCCGGTATTAAATACTGCTGTGAGGAAAGGGGAGGAGATAGTAATTAAAGGTCTTTCGTTATAGTCCAGGCAGATAGTAGCCGGACTGGTTGTTATTTCGAGACAATTATCGTAAACGTTTGTCTCAATATAGTTCAGGATATTCTGTTCGGCACTGATTGTTATACCAAGTGTATCTGCTTGCCTGTAAATCACATCAAAGGATGTTGAATTCTCTATCTCATAAAATGATGATATCCTTCGTGTTTCAGTAGTCATTATTCTATCGCCCTTTACACAAAAAATACTTTTAAGGCATGATGTCATAATGATCATGAATATTACTGGTAATAAGACAATATATTTTCTTTTCATACTGAAGTTAATTCTGTGGCTTTTTGATAAAGACAAACTTTCCGGTTTACAGATGCATCTGAAAAGTTTATTTTAAATAAATATTTCCCCTTGTTGCATTGATTATTATTTTGGTACTACCAGGATTACGGCCTATAGTACCATATGTCATGTATTCTTTTCTCTCCTCGCTGAGGATTTTCTTTTCAATGTTGTCTGCCCTGTCGGGCAGAACCAGGAATGTATTTAAATGCCTGATATCCAAGCTGTAAGAAACTGAAGGATCGAAGGTAAGACTTATATCCGTAAAATTTGAATTTATAGTTATCATTTCTATTCCTTTGCTGATAAAATCTGCATCCAGTTCTCCGTATCTTGTGTCTAAGTTGATCTCTCTTTGAAGTTCCTCGATCCTGAAATCTGAAAAATATGAGTCACCTGTCAATGCCCCTGTTGTTCCTATGTAATACTTATCTCTTCTTGATTCAGTTCTCACCGTTTCTACTCTTTCAAGGTTTATTTTTGAAGATATGGATGTGATATTAAGATTCTGTGATTCATCTATTTCAACTTCAGAGAACGATAAATTTAACCGGCCATTTGCTATTCTGTTTATTGTTGCATTGCAAAACAAGAGGTCATCTCCGTTTATTTCATTTAGGGAGTTCGCTTTGAATGCTCCGTTTGAGAGGTTTATTATAAGTTTGCCGGTATTGTTTTCCATATATACGTCACCGTACTTGTTTGTGATCCTGATATCCATATATTCAGGAGCATTTATAAAATAGTTGATCTGGAGCTTTGAATCGTATGGTATTATCTTGCTGGTTAATCCTTTGAAGCTTTCAAAAAGCATGCTTATATTTTGTTTAAAGCTTGTTTCAGCCCGTATAAGGAAGCTTGATCCGGTAATGTTTACATCCACTCCCCGGAACATTCTGTCCAGTCTGTTATGATCGGACGCATAAGCTTCAACTTCTGCTTTTATTTCGACAGAGTCAATATTCCACGAAGTAATATGGATAGTCCCGTATTTGTTATCAATTTCAAGAGTCATATCCCTGTTAACAGGAAAACTCTTCATATATGTTTTCTTTTCAGAGTATGTCTGTGCTGACAATATTTCAGCTGAAAAAAATAATAATAGCATTACTGTGAATGATCTATAGCTCATGGTCTGTTGTTTTTTCCTCACTTATTTCATCTTGTTTTAAAGTGTTAAGCATATCTTCCAGGATACGGATTTTTATCCTGTAATTACTTATCAGGGCTTCGATAACCTCCTGGTTGGCAACATTATCCCTGAGATCCCTTTTTATATCCGTACATATACTATCGATTTGTGAAAGGTCGTTAAGGAGTTCTTTCTCCAGGTCAGGACTATTTGTAAGTAAAGGAGTTGCCTGGATATAGAGATCGTGAATCAGGTTATTATAATAGATCTCACTCTCTATAAGTTCCGGATTTGTCTTCATAAGACGTATATCAGCATCTCTTTTGTTCAGGATGTAATTCTCTCTCTCTTTTCCAATGTATAAGAGTACAGATGTTGCCAGGATAACCACAATCATGGCTGCAGCAGAAAGCCCGACTATTAGATCACGTCTTTTCCCGTGCAGGTTTTTCCTAATATCTTTCCAGACTTCATCTGAGGGAGAATACTTATCAAGCTCTTCCCTGTTTTTAC
>CAZOZU010000324.1:0-3130 GCA_964584355.1 uncultured Rikenellaceae bacterium | reverse complement strand
ATCTTTTTCCCTTTATAATCACTCATCTTTACCAGGTTGCCATCCTGATCAATGCTTTCAAATGGAGGAGCTGGCATACTTTCTTTTAATTGTGCCATGGGTTTAGTAATTTTGTTATTATGGGTAAATTTACGAAGTTTGAATTGTTTTCTGAAGAAAAAGAGATTTTTAATTATTAACAATACGATTTTATAATCACAATTAAAGAACTTTGTAACAGGCTGAAAAATAGTTGTTTGTGAAATTAGTTAAAAAAACTATTTTTGTATCATTATGGTATCCGGCATATTTGCTGTTGATATTGAATTTACTTTTGCCGGTAACTGATCTTACAGCTCAGGATTTATCATCCAAACCTTCCAGACAATCATCCCTCGAAGCCTTTTCAAAAGGTAATTATGAACAGGCTTACCTGGAATTTAGTGAACTCCTTGTTAAATACCCTAAAGATCCAATGTACAAGTATTACTCAGGGGTATGTCTGGTTAAACTAAAAAGGGAACCGGAAAGGGCATTAACACAGCTCACACAGGCTCAACAGGGTTCAGCTATCGTCAGAACTATCCCCTCTGATGTATTGTTCTGGCTTGGCAGAGCACAGCAGATGTCAGGAAAATTTGAGGAGGCGATCATTTCTTATAATTCTTTCATTGATATCAATGGTCGAAAAACATCAAGAGAACTGGGAATACCTGATTTTATTCAACAGTGTGAAAAGAGAGAAGGTCTTCTCACTAAAGAAAATGAACCCGGTATCACAGAAGAAGAAACGAACATCATCCAGGCAGAGGATATGACTGAGATGATTATTGCAACGACAGATACTCTGACAGGTGATTATGATAAGATGCTAGCCGAAGCCCTTGAATATCAGTATAAAGCCGATTCAATATACAGAGTTGCTGAAGAACAGAAAAAAGGACTTGAAACGGGCAGCTATGCAGAAAGGACGAAAATAAAAGCTGAGATTGCTGAAACTGAAAAACTTGCAGCTTCTTTTCAGGATCTTGCCGATACAAAATATGATGAGGCCCAGGCTGCAATGAATAGCAGACCATTTACAACAGGATTGATTACTGAACAGGTCAGACCTCCTGCAGCTGATTCTTCCATACAAAATGTAAGTGACGGCGATTCCCTAATAATTTCTACTGATAGCAGCAGGATAAAAGATACTACCAAAACAGAGGAGATTGAAATTACTGACAATAAGGTTGTTATAGACACGGCTGCTGTTGATAGACCAACAAAGAAGGCTGAGATTTACTCTCATTTTGAAGTAAAACAAAGTGCTGCAGATGAGAAAATACCTGTTGATCCCAAAGTGCCTGACGGACTTCTATATCGTATTCAGGTGGCAGTCTTTCGGAATCCAGTAGCTTCTTCATATTTTAAAGGACTTACACCTGTTTATGGTTTTAAAATGCCCGGCAGGGATCTCACAATTTATTATGCCGGAATGTTCAGGAGATTATCAGATGCGAATAGAGCCCTTACAACGGTAAGGCAAAAAGGTTTCAGAGATGCATTTGTTTCAGCATTTTTTAAAGGCAAAGCAATCTCTATGGAGAGAGCTGGCGTACTCGAAAAAGAATGGGGCAAAATTTCTCTTAACGGTGTAAAAACTGAAGAACAGGTTCTCGCAGATACAGTACCACCTACACTTACATTCAGGGTTGAAATTGCAAGATCATCGGAACCTGCGGAGGATGAAGATCTTGAGGACTTCAAGAGACTCTCAGGTACCAGGGGACTTGAGATTATAACACTTCCCAATGATACTATTGTCTACCTTATCGGCACCTTCATTACCTGGGATAGTGCTGAAGAATATGCCGATCTGCTTGTAAGGAATGGTTATCCTGATGCAAAGGTCGGAGCCTGGCTCGGAAAACGGGAAATTCCTGTTGAAAAGGCACGGGAGTTATTCGAGATGCTTGAATAATTAAGACAGATACGTCTACTCAATATAGAACTCGATCATTTTCCTGATTGCCTCACAGCATACGGAGCAATATCCCTTGGCCGAATTACTTTTCATTCTGCATTCCATTTCGGGACGGAAAATGCCTTTGGCTGAATAACCACCTCCTTCAAAGAGGCCGGTAACATTCATGTACTTCTCTTCGGGCGGGGTAGGGACAGGTGTCTTTTTATCAATCATCTTTTTCCATTTGGAATCAAAATCAACCATGGTCGTAATATTGGGTTCCCATGGTTCAACATCCAGTGGGTAAAATTCTTCGTAAGCTACTTCTGAAGAATAATACTCGTCAGCAAGACCGGCAAAGCCATGTCCGAATTCGTGAATAAAAACCTTCAATGAGACAGGATGGCCTGTGGTTGTACCGCTGTAATAATTATAAACACCTCCACCGCCATATTTATCACTATTGATTAGTACGATTATGTTATCATGAGGTACAACGGCAGCATAATCATTTACCGATTTTATATCCTGTGTTGTAAGATATCGGTCAATATCAAATGTATAGAAACTTGAATTAAGCACTGTGTTAACATATATATTATCTCCGGGTATATCTGTTCCGGAATCTGCAGATACTGCCTCTACTGCCCATATATTGATTTTATCCTTATACTCGTTGAAGGGTGCTTCGGTAAACATATAATCAGCCATTTTCTTTACATCCTCGCGGAATTTATCCATCTCGTCAGCCTTATATCCCTCGGCAATGAATGCAAGGTCAACTGAGTTTTCTGGTTTTCCGTTACCATAAATTCTTGTAAAAGAAGTGTTTATGGGTTTCTCCCTTCTGATAAAATAATCAGAAGGATCAACACCTGTTTCATATAGCTTTGTAAAGGCTCCATTACGCTGACGGATACTTAATACAAACCTTGTCTTTTTCCTGGGGAAGGGCATTGTTGCAACCTCGTAGTAGGTTCTTTCCATTCTCTTAGCTTCAGCAGTCGTCTGCCACTCCTGGTAAAGGGTACAGAAGCCGCGTGAATAAATCAGTGTGCCGCTTGAATCATCAAAAAGTTCATACCTGAGATTACCAAAATTAAAAGAATCAGTCAGCTGGACTTTTGAACCGCCATAAAAAGGCTCTTCTTTCATCCCAACAGGATAAACAGCCGTCTTTTCACTATTTCCTGCCAGCAT
>CAZOZU010000323.1:0-3145 GCA_964584355.1 uncultured Rikenellaceae bacterium | reverse complement strand
CTAGGGGCTGGTTTTGCCTTGATTTCCTCACCGGGAAACAGATGTGGAATAACTTCCAGGGGAAAGGATCCATCACATATGCCGATGGAATGTTCTACCTCCTGGATGAAAGAAGCGGTGCCATGACATTGATAAAAGCAATCCCCGAAAAATATGAATCCATGGGTGAGTTCAGCGTACCCTCGGGAGGCCAGAGCATGTATTGGGCCCATCATGTCATCTGCGGCAAGAGGCTCTATGTGAGACACTGGGATAAGGTGTTTGTATACGATATCGGAGCGTGAGGGTAGGATATTGGTTCCGTGTATAGCGTATATTAAACGCTAAACCTATATCTGTTCAATCTCTTCTTCACATAAGAATATTCTTGACTTATTTTTTATTTCCGGAGAGGTCTCTTTGGCATAACCTTTGTGGCTGATTATTAGGTTTTCAATTGGTAGAAGAGTAGATTTATATAAAGCCCCCTAAAGCTTTATACCTGTATCAAAATTATGTCAATAGCAATTTAATCCTGAAACCATGACAAAACATAAATTGATTTTATTTTTTGCAGGACTTGTCATTCCTTTAGTCCTGAGTGCCCAATATGCAGATTTCGATCTGTCGAAATACAAACTGCCTGATATAAGACTGCACAGGCTAGATGCCACTGTTAATTTCTTTAATACTGCAAATAGCTCTTTTTCAAGAACCCCATGGAATACAACTAAAACGGAGAATAATAATCTGAACGGGAAGCTAAACCTTGGGTATTATAATTTCCGTAATTCAGAAAAATATCAGGGTATTAACATTTTAAATGCTTATTTATATCCTGGCAGGAACAGGTATATAACAGAGAATAATGACAGAAAAACCACTTCAACACAAATACAATTAACATTCAATGGCACGAACAGGTTCTATAATCCGAAACTGTTTTTCCTTGAAGTGAGTCCGTCATTCTATTTTTACACTGACAGAAGCAATGAACAAAATGAAAATAGTGATGTAACAGAAAACAGAGATCGTCTTTCTACAACTCAGCTTTCAGTAAATGTCTCGGCTGGTTACGGAAGGATAGAACCTGTTGAGGATTTGCGGCTGGCAATTTACATACTTGAAGAGCTTCAGAAAGACGGAAGAATAACCGACGTTCCCCCTGTGGATGTTGTAATTAGTATGGCCAGGGAGATCTCCAGGATCAAGAAGAAAAGATTTTTCGATACAAGGCTAAGGAAGATAGAAGAGCTTCATGTTATCGATTCTTTTCTTGTAGCAAATAACATTATCTCTTCAAACGATATAGCATATTTTACTATCCTGAATGATAACTGGGACTATTCTGCCGGGCCGGCAAGGGAAACCGGTTTTGCTTTGAATGCAGGGGTAGGTAATGACATTATGCTCTCCAGTATAAGTGAGAAAAATACTATAAATGGCATTGATGTCACAGATAATAAATACTACAGTAATGAGTACGAAATTGGTGGATTCTTAAATGTTAAATATACAAAACCCCTGAATCTTTACTGGCAGACAGGAGCTGATATCAATTCATTTTATGGTATCGGTTTTACCAGAAATCCTGACGACAAAGAGGATCCGATGGAAAATTATGAAACAAACATTTTCAGGACCAATATCAATGGCTTGCTTCAATTTCTGCCAAACTCAAGGACTTCCATAAGCCTTGATATAACAGGTCAGTATGATCACTCATATATTGCACGCACACTAACAGAACTTGATCCGGATGGTTACAAGATAAAGAGCAATCTTTTTTCGGTAATTACATCATTTAATATGTACTATTATGTTTCTCCTCGTTTGCGTGTACAGTTATTGACATCAATAACAGGCAGTAATTCACTGAGGAAAGTGAGATTTGAAACCGTATTACCTGAGGAGGAATACCTCAACAGATCATATTTTCATAATGTTTCACTGACACTGACATATAGCTTCTTCTAAAATCCGGAATCTGAAATCTGAAATCTGAAATCTGAAATCATTATTCCAGATTATAAAGCATCCTGAGTGTTTTTTTTACGATCATTTCGGCTGAACCTATTTCAAAATGTGTTGAGTTAACCTCATAGCCTCCCTCTTTATATAGTCCGGCAGGAGGCAGATAACCACTTGACCCGTTACAATGTGTAATGATAAAGGTATATTTAAATGGCGACCCTGCCTTAATATCCATACCTATCTCCGTCAGCATTTCAACATTGAATCCAACAAATGCCACATTTTCACCTACTTTAGCCACTGTGATGTTAACCGGTATTGTAGTTTCCTCTTCTCTTTCCGTTACCCTGCTACCCGTATCTGTCCTTTTCCTTCGAGGATATTCAACTGTAGCAAATTCAGAGTTTACTTCTCCTCCTTCCTTTAATTCCTCAATGCTGCGGAAAATATGTATAACTTCCTCGCCAAGGAGGGTTCCCAGGAGCACCGGTTCCGGTATCCATCCGGATTCGGTGTTAAACCCGGGAAGAACTCTGTACCATGGATCAATATTACCTGAAGCACCTGCAAAGACAGGTGTAATAACCTCTTTCCCCAGTATTTTTTCTGTAAACTGTGCAGATAAGCCAAGGACATCACCACTGACCAGCATATTACCCGGTCCCAGGGAGGTGGCATGTGTGGCATAGTCGAAGATCGCCCCGATAGTAGTTCCTTCAGGCGTTGCAATCTTCATAACCAATACCTCTTTATCGGTCGGACCATATGGATTCCGTCCAAGTGTAATTGAACCATCCGGTCTCATCTCCCGCCTGTTTGAGCCTACCGGTGAGGAACCGGCACCAATCCCGATACTGACAGGTTTCAGATTTTTAAATGCTTCACCAATTACTGTTAATAACTTCCGGTTCAGTGTTTCAGTGTATATGATATTATTCGGATTTCCTCTCTCTTTATCCAGTGTAAGAATGGGAGTGCTGTGTGAATGTATAGCTGACAGGAATAGTCCAGATTCCTTCAGGTTGAATTTTTCAAGAATACTTTTTTGTATAACGGTAAACACTTCATTGCCATATGAACCCAAATCGGAGGAGACCAGGACAAACTTCCTGCCATTATTCTCAAAAACGACGGCACGTGCTGATAATGAGTCATGTACACCTTCTGATGGTGTTTTCCTGGAGCTATATCC
>CAZOZU010000322.1:0-3157 GCA_964584355.1 uncultured Rikenellaceae bacterium | reverse complement strand
CAACACTAGAATTCTTCTCCGAACTGAAAAAGAACAATAACCGGGACTGGTTTTTACGGAACCGTAACAGATATCTTGAGGTAAAGTCTGGTTATGAGTCTTTTATACAGGCTGTTATAAATGAGACCATACGCTTTGATCCTATATTAAAAGGACTGGAGGCAAAAAGTTGTATTTACAGGATAAACCGTGATATCAGGTTTTCAAATGACAAAACTCTTTACAAGACCCACCTGGGTGCATTTATTGTAAGGGGTGGAAAACAAAATGGTGACCGGTTTGCCGGATATTATATTCATGTGGAACCTGGAAACAACAGCATGGTAGCCGGAGGTGCCTATATGCCACCTGCCCCATGGCTGAAATTAATCAGAGAAAAAATCGAAGAAGAGGGTGAGAGGCTTCTCAACATAATCAATAAGAGTGAGTTTAAAATACTCTTTGGAAATCTTGAGGGAGAAAAACTCAGGAGTGCACCCCGGGGATATTCAAAAGAACATCCATTTATAGAACTTCTAAAGCATAAGAGTTACCTCGCCGTAAGGATGATTTCAGATCATGAAGTCACTAGCCGTGATTTTTTCAACGAAGCAATCATGACATTTAAAGCAATGAAGCCACTGAACGACTTCCTTAATATTCACTGATCTTCTATAGGATCACATAAAAGAATATTGCCGTAAAATGGGACAGGCTCCCTCCTATTACCATAAAGTGCCAGATAAGATGATGATAACGGAACCTGACTACTTTGAAGAATATTATTCCAAGTGTATAAAACAGTCCGCCTATAATTATCCATAAATAACCCATAAGGGGTACCGATTTCAATACCGGACCGGGGAAAAAAACAATAAGCCATCCCATTAAGACATATATCAGTATATCGATTAAGGAAACACCTTTCTCATAACTATGTGTTTTTAAGACTAACCTGATTATTCCAAACAGGGCGAGTCCCCATTCTATACCGAAAATAACCCATCCAAGAGGTCCACGCAGAACTATCAGAGCCAGCGGTGTATAAGTACCTGCAATAAGAATGAAAATTGCAGCACGGTCGAGTATAAAAAACTTATCTTTTGCTTTTCCGGGAGGAAGCCAGTGAGCCAGTGTAGATGAAAGGTAGAGCAGTACCATTGAAGTTCCAAATATCGAAGTACTTACCACATGCCAGGCATCACCCCTGATAGCTGAAAAAATAACCATCAGTGTAAGTCCTGTCACTGCAAGTAGTGTTCCACCCAGATGTGAGAGAGCATTGGCAAGGTCCTCCCCTTTTGTAAACCTGGAATTTGTTGATAAAGCTGCTACCATAATCTAATTGTGTAATTATTTTTCGACTAAAGTACAAAAATATTCTGAAAATATATTATTTAAAACGCTAATTAGGTAAGAAAATTTGATTATCATAAAAAATTCATATATTTCGTACTCAATCATAAAAAAATACACATGAAAAAGATTCTTTTCACTCTTCTGTTGGTTTCTTTAACAATAACTTACATGTCGGCCCAATCTGAAAAACTTGAAGTAGGGATGAAAGCTCCTGAATGGACATTTACAGATGCTGACAAAAATGAATTCACAATGGATTCCTGGCCAGGTAAAGTTCTTCAGATCAATTATGTTGATCCGGATGAATCAGATCTTAATGATCCTTTTAATGACTATATCGACAAAGCCGCTGATATAGACAAAAGGATAAACAAGGATTTCTTCAAAGGCTTTGGAATTGTCGACTGCAAATCGACCTGGAAGCCCAACGTACTAATAAGACTTATTGCGGGTAACAAGGCAAAGAAATATGATACGACAATTTTATTCGATTATGACGGTGTACTGCAAAGTGACTGGGGAATGCCGGAAGACAGCTATAGTGTTATCATAGTTGATAAGAAAAGGATTGTAAGGGCTATTTATTATGGCAAGATACCGGAATCCGAGAACGAAAAGATCGTTCAGATGATTATCGGATTGACCCAGGAGGAATAAAATTACAAGTCAGATTATTGAAGAAGAGGGTGTCGGGAAAGTCGCCCTTTTCTTGTTGCTGGCCCTGGGTCCTGGATCCTGGGTCCTGGGTCCTGGGTCCTGGGTCCTGTCTTACTCCGTTTCTTCGATATCCGTAATTTCACTTCCCAGTCTGGCCTTAATTCTCTCGAGGTCATTCTTCATCGTTGCTACTTCGTGTAAAAAATGTTTTTCGGGAAGTGCGGGTTCGGGTAATTCACAACTGATATAGTTCACAAATTTCCATAACTCCTTAACCTCATTTATATGGACCTCATAAGGTTCATAAACCGGGTTAAGTGAATAGAGGACCAGCTTCCCTTCTGCTATCAGGTTATTTTCAACCAATTTAAAAACTATGCCGTCATTCATTGTAAAAACGATATATGCTTTACCGTTTATTATCTCATGCCAGTCCTGTACAAACTCACCTGTAACCCATGAACCATCAGGTATCGGCAACATAGAATCGCCTTTCAGCTGGAATGTCCTGTATTTTCGCTTGTCCGAAAGAAATGGAAGCCGGAAGTGCGGCAGTTCCTCAATATATTCAGGATCAGCATATCCTGTTGTATAACCTGCTTTTGCCTGTTCCGGAACCAGCTCAATGTTTTCCACATCATCGGAACCGACTGTTGTTGTAAGCACCCTCAGATTGCTTCCTTTGATATATGCGTCATACCCCCTCTCCAGTTCTCCAAGCTGGCTCTCCGACAATTTTGTTATATCAATCTTCAACAATGTATCGATTGACAGGTTAAAGTATTTTGAAAACGAGACCAGCACCTCAATGGCCGGTTGGGCAACACCGTTCTCATACCCGCTCAGGGTAGAACGTTTGAGATTCAGGGCCGCAGCAACCTCATCCTGGGTCCTGCCCCTTCTTTTTCTTAAAAATTTTATGTTGGAAGTGAAGTACATAATAAAAAATGATTATATTGTAATCATAGCATTGATTAATTTTTAATCAAAAGTAGAATATGTTTTTGAAATAACCAAGAAAAATGTAAAAAAGTTTGGAGTGAACCCCGGCTGGCGCGGCTGGCGCGGATTTGTAATCCGTGCCAATAAAACACAAAGTGCGGATTACAAATCCGCACTAGCAGGGGGTGCGGATTGCAAATCCGCACTAGCAGAGGAGTCA
>CAZOZU010000321.1:0-3168 GCA_964584355.1 uncultured Rikenellaceae bacterium | reverse complement strand
GGATCATATCGATACCCTTTCAGCAGATCAATGAATACATGATCGAAATAATAACAGTGTGAGATCAGAAATTGTTCCTCATTCTTATCTAAAGAAATATCTGCAAACCTGTCGACCTCTTTGCGCAGTTCACTTGCAAATCCATCAGGGAATTTCGTTTGTCCCCGGTCTATATAACTATATCTAACCATTGCCTCAGGATATAACTTCTGAATAGCATTCATGGTGGTGAACTTGTACAGGTCATTGTCGGTGAAATGATTCAGGATCATAATAGATGAATTAAAGAAGCTTTAAAATCTTATTTGAACCACTCCGTACTTAAAGTGAATCTTACTTCCTCTCTCTTTGCCTTTTCATAAATTGGCAAGGCAAGGGTCTCAAAACCTGTAACATCCGACATGCAATCTTCCAGGATTACAAGTTTCCTGGCAATACCATCAATATTCAGCATCTGTTTGATGGTGGTTGCCACACAGTGACTTTTTGCTTCACCGGCTATCAAAATAGTATCAAAAAGGTTAAATGTTTTGACCAGTTCAGTATTTAATTGAGTCTCAGGATAATTCTTTATTGGAATATTTGCCATCAGTGCTCCGAAATGTTCTGTAAAAGGATTTGTCCCTTTAGTTACGACATCAAAGTATCTTCCTTCCCGGGCCCATCTTTTTACCGGCTCCATGATCTCATCAACGATTGCAGCACCATAAGACCCTGTGATACAGTGTTCAGGCCATACAACATGCGGAAACTCCCCCTGGCTTTCAAGATCACTGATATATGTAATTGCTTTTTCTTTTTCAAAACGAGGTCTCCAGGTCCCTTTTTTAATATCATCTGTATTTATTTCTGTGAAAGCTGCCGGCAGATTTCCTTCACTATCTTCCCAGAAAACAGGATGAGAAATGTCAATGACATGATGATTATCCTGTGTCATGATGATATGATCAAGTCTGTCAGGATATTGTGTAATAAAAGCACCTAATCTGGAAATATCCTTTTCTGCATCCTTCACATATAAAGCACCATCGGGATTGCAGAAATCATTCTGCATATCAATAATCAACAATAAAGTCATAATCTAAAATTCATATTACTTGTATAACAAATTATGTCCATTCTTGTTAATATCTGAATCAAAGTTACAATTAATAACCATACTTAATTTCTTTTAATACTATCTGGCCGGGGTTCGTGAAAATATGGTCATTCTAACCGGTTATTTGTCAATATATATCAATTTCCATATATTTATCAATCAAAGAGTGCAAATATTTTATTGATATTGCTCTGAAACACTACAGCTTAACAAATTTACAGCAAAGTGGCATCAATTATATTTATACATACATTTAAGTTTGATAAATACGGTTATCAGTAATTAAGATAAACAGGAATTAATAAATGAAATAAGATACTATACATTCTCTTTAAAAATATAATAGTATGAATAACGAAGGCTTTAAGATTTCGGATTGTGCACTTATTGCAATTGCGACAGGTGTAAAAGCACAAAACCTGAGAGAATTCAGGGACCATCTTAAGAATGTCCATCCGGGATGTTTTTATTATCATTTTTGGGGTGGTCTTATGCATCCTCATTTTGATGATCCGGAATTTCAAAATGATTTTGCGGTATGGGCATCACGGTATCTGCATGATCCAAAGATCTCCGAACAACTTGCCATTATCGATCCCAATATTTTTAACGATATTGAAGATCTTCGTAATGAGATTATCGAAATTGTTGAAGAACGCTTATCTGAATCAGAGTATGTCCCATGGGTAAAAACCGGACATGAATTTCACTTTATCCGTTCCCAGATTGTGATATTTGATACAGGAGTAAATTATACCGACCCAAAGGATTTGCTTGATGTAATTCCAAAAATGTCGCTTGGCAGTATCTTTTTTCATTTCATCGATTCGCGCAGAAGAACAGTGGGACACAGAAACGATTTTTCACTTTGGCTTGCTGGTTTTAACGGCAAATATCAGGGACTTATAGAGGCTCTTGACAATATTGATCCTTCTTTTACAACTCTTAACGAGCTTCGTCAGGAAATAGATAAAGTTTTTAAAAATTATTTTAAAGGAGATGTCTGATGGAAAGTTTACTTGAACAATATGCAAATGTAGTAGGGAACGAGGTGATCGATCACCTCAGGCAACTAACAAATCCTTTGAAAGGGATGAAGATCCTCCATATTAATTCGACAAAAGAAGGTGGAGGTGTGGCAGAAATATTGAACCGTCTTATTCCGTTAAAAAAGGAATTGGGCATAGATGCTGAATGGGAGATTATCAAAGGTGAAAAAGATTTTTACCAGTGTACCAAAAAAATGCATAATTCCCTTCAGGGTAACCGTGATGATATTTCTTCTTCACTCCTGTCTGTTTATGAGAAAACGAACCAGCAGAATTGTGAGAGACTCAGGGACAAGCTGAGAGAAGCAGATATTGTATTTATACATGATCCGCAACCGGCTGCATTGCTTCGCTCCTGCAAGGAAAGGAAAGGCAAATGGCTTTGGCGTTGTCATATAGATGTAAGTCATCCATATCGGCCGGTATGGAAGTATTTACGGGAATATATAAAAGACTACGATGCAAGTATATGGTCGCTTTCAGGATTTGTACAACAGCTCTCGCATCCTCAGTATTTAATACCTCCAAGTATTGATCCTTTAAGTGAAAAAAATATCGATCTTCCCAAAAAAGAAATATCAGATTTTCTCGATTCATATGGGATACACAAAGATATTCCTTTACTGACACAGGTTTCCCGCTTCGACAGGTTTAAAGATCCTGTTGGAGTAATACAAAGCTACAGGTTAATAAAGGATTATGTTCCGGTACAGTTAGTATTAGCCGGCGGCGGTGCATCTGATGATCCTGAAGGTCAGGAAGTACTCGATGAAGTTAAAGCTTTTGGAGGCAATGACCCCGATATACACATCCTTGAACTGCCACCGGATGCCCACAGACAAATTAATGCCTTACAGAGAGGATCTGATATAATTATTCAAAAATCACTTAAGGAGGGCTTTGGATTAACAGTTACCGAAGGATTATGGAAAGGCAAACCAGTGATTGGTGGTAATACAGGAGGAATTAAACTGCAGGTTATTGATCATTATTGCGGATTTAGAGTCAGCACACCAGAGG
>CAZOZU010000320.1:0-3178 GCA_964584355.1 uncultured Rikenellaceae bacterium | reverse complement strand
TCATGTTCTTAATGAGATGAAGCTTAAAGGTGAGAAGATCGCAATGCTCACAGCATATGATTATTCTGTTGCCAGGATTCTTGATGAATCTGAAATTGATGTTATCCTGGTTGGTGATTCAGCATCGAATGTGATGGCGGGATTTGATACAACACTTCCGATTACCCTCGATAACATGATATATCATGCCGCATCTGTGGTAAGGGCAGTGAAAAGAGCTCTGGTGGTCGTTGATCTGCCATTCGGGACATATCAGGGTAACTCGAAGGAGGCGTTGGCATCCTCAATAAGGATAATGAAAGAAACAGGTGCATCGGCGGTAAAACTGGAAGGCGGACAGCAGGTTGAAGAGTCTATTGAAAGGATTCTGTCAGCTGGTATCCCTGTTATGGGGCACTTGGGACTTACACCTCAATCTATTCATAAATTTGGCACATATGTGGTGAGGGCACAGGAAGAGGAAGAGGCCAGGCACCTTATGCAAGATGCCAAACTACTTGAAAAATTGGGATGTTTTGCAATTGTCCTTGAAAAGATACCTGCAAAGCTGGCAGAGGAGGTTACAAACCATATTAAAATACCTGTAATAGGAATAGGTGCAGGTTCTAAAACCGACGGACAGGTACTTGTGTTACATGATATGCTTGGTATTACCCAGGAATTTTCTCCCCGTTTCTTGCGGAGATACCATAACCTTTATGCAGAAATAAAAGGCGCTGTTCAAAACTATATAAACGATGTGAGGACACACCAGTTCCCGAATGAAAAGGAACAGTACTAGATTATTGCAGATTTCGGAAAAGCTCCCAATACATCCATCCATGATCGAAATACTATATGAGGATAATCATATCATCGCTGTAAATAAAAGGGCATCGGACCTGTCGCAGGGAGACAAAACGGGTGACAAATCTCTTGATGCCCTGGTTAAAAAATATATTGCCGGAAAATACAACAAACCTGGTGAAGTATTTCTAGGTATAGTACACAGGCTTGACAGACCTGTTGGCGGTGTAATAGTATATGCAAGGACATCCAAAGCCCTGACGCGGCTGAACGAGCTGTTTCGGATCGGACAGGTAAAAAAAACTTACCTGGCAATAGTAAAGAACAGGCCGCCCGATGATGAAGCAACCATTACTCATTACCTGAAGAAAAACGAAAAACAAAATAAGACCTATGTTTATGATACTGAAGTGAGGAGATCAAAACAGGCCTCTCTTACTTACAGGCTTGCAGGACGCTCAGGCCGTTATTATACTCTTGAAGTAGAGCTTCATACAGGTCGTCATCACCAGATCAGGGCTCAGCTTGCAAAGATCGGATGCCCGGTCAGAGGCGATCTGAAATACGGCTTTTCCAGGTCGAATCCGGATGGCAGTATAAGTCTTATGGCACGCAAACTGGAATTTATTCACCCGGTGAAGAATGAGAAGATCGTAATTACGGCGCCATTTCCTGAAGACGAGATATGGCATAAATTTAATTGGGAATGAACATGAAAGCCTGATCGGAATTAGCGTTTGTTTTCTAAACTCAATTATCTCTTTTGCTTTCTCTTCATCATCACTTTCAACAGTGACAACCACTCCATCTTTTGCAATTATATATTTTGTTTCATCAGAGTCATCATCATCCGATTCCATTATTATATTGAATGATTTATTCCCGTCTTTCTTCATTATTATACTTTTCTTAACTACCTTTCCGTCATCACTTACCCATTCAGTGTGATTATCCGTTGCTGAAACAATATAAATATTCTCCTCTTCCTGTGTTTCACCGTCTTCGTCAACTTTGACACTGACAATAACCTTGCCACCATCGGTTTTAAACTTATAGCCTGTTTCAGGTTTGCCTATATAAATTATTTTACCATCTTTCAGTTCGATGGTTTTGACCATTGACGTGCCTATTATAACAGTGTCAAGAACTGTTTTTTCTCCTGAGCCTTCATCAACTACTATCTTGATTTTTCGTTCGCTCTTCTTTTCCTTATCCTGGCCTGATGCCATGGCAAAAGGAACTGAAAGGATAATTAATGCCAGTAGCAGGTTTTTACTTATTCTTTTCATGACTTAATAGTATTGATACAGATCAAAATTAGTCTATAGCCTGCTTTATGCCGTTAATTTCAAGTTAATAAGAGTTAACGAAAAGTTAAAACCTGTATAATTTGTTATGTGATAAGTTAAATTTGCATCATGAGCAGAAAAAAATTCATAGGACTCATTTTTATGATGCTTTTTTCGCTGGCAGGTATCATCTGGGTTCAGATAATATGGATACGGAATGCAATTAACATACGCAACGAAAGCTTCAATGCTATTGCTGTTGCAAGTATAAATGATGCAGCCAGATCCATTGAGTCATCAAGAAAGATGAATTTTTTCAATGATTATCTGTTGAGAGAACCTGATGAATCACAAACTCTGGAAGCCACTATATCAGGATATCTTAACATCGAAAGCTATTCTATAGGGGATGATGGCAATATCAGTCTGAGAATAACAAATCAATCAGTTACGGGAAAACCCGGAGAAGAACCGGTAATCATTATTCATGATACAACCATTACAACAGATGATGGTTCTTATACCATAATATCATCTGGTGATACAGGTAAAATGAACATTGTAAAAAGCAGTGATGCTGCAGTGGCAACTGCCAGTTCAATGTATGTGAGACCAAAAGAATTTGTTGAATGGGTAAAGAGAAGACAGGATGAGTTTATGAATATGAGTGACCAGATGATATCTGAAGTCTATGAGTGGGAAAAAACCATGGAGCTTGACAATAAGGCAATTGAATATGCTCTTAAAAGGTCATTGATGTTTGCCGGTATTCAAACCCCGTTTGAGTTTGCAGTTATCAGGAATGGAGTGGTGACGGACGGTATATTCAGAAAATCGGATGAAAATGATTTTCTGAAAAGTAATTATATGGTACGTTTGTTCCCGGATAATCTTATTCGACAGGATCTGATATTGTCGGTAGTTTTTCCGGAACGTACCAATTATGTATTAGGATCGATGGCAGGCATATTGGGTGGATCACTTCTTTTTTCACTAATAATTCTTGCGACATTTGCGCTTAGTCTCTTCTTCATCATCCGTCAGAAAAGAATATCGGAGATGAAGTCAGATTTTATAAACAATATGACTCACGAATTTAAAAC
>CAZOZU010000319.1:0-3183 GCA_964584355.1 uncultured Rikenellaceae bacterium | reverse complement strand
TGATGTATATCATAGGGAGCAGGTATAAATTTTTGTAACTTTGAATTTATGGTATTTTACTTCAATTGTAACTTAAATAAATAACTATATGGATATTGGATCAGACAAACCAGGACATAAACTTTTAAATGGGTGGAAATACAACTGGACTCCTTTAGATAAAGGTTATACTGATAAGATTCTCTATGTAAATGTTGGCACAACTGAAATAAAGGAAAAGGATGTTCCTCTGGAGATGAAGGAGAAATTTATAGGGGGCAAAGGGTATGGACTCCGCCTTTTATGGGATGCCACCAAATCTGACACAAGCTGGGATAGCCCTGATAATGAGATTGTTATATCTTCGGGTCCTATAGGTGGAATAACCCAGTACTCGGGAACAGGGAAATCGCTGGTAGTAAGCATTTCACCACAGACCAACTCAGTTATGGATAGCAATGTGGGAGGCTTTTTTGGCCCGTTTCTTAAATTCTCCGGTTTTGATGCAATAGAACTTCAGGGTAAAGCCCAAAAAGATGTTATAGTGTTCATAGACGGTATAAACCATAAAGTGGAGATTTATGAAGCCTCTATAGAAGAAGCTATTGATAGTCACCTTCTTGTTGAATTGCTGACTGATTATTTTGCCGATGATGAAAAAGATAAAAGGAATATAGGAGTTGTCTCATCCGGTTCAGCAGCTGAGCATTCACTTATTGGGATGCTGAACTTCAGCTTCTATGATCCAAAACGAAAAAAAGTCAGAATAAAGCAGGCAGGAAGAGGAGGAATAGGTACAGTTTTTCGTAATAAAAACATAAGAGCTCTTGTATGTAAAATACCCGGAGTTAAGGGGAATCTTAATAATGTCGTTGATCTTGAGGCTATTATGGAAAGAGGCAGACGATTTAACAAGGAAATGAGAGAGCTTGATGATCAACAAAGCCAGATGCGCCAGGCGGGTACAGCACACCTTATGGAAATAATGAATGATCACGATCTTCTGCCTGTAAATAATTATAAATATGGCAGTCACCCTGAAGCATACAAAATCGATTCATCGGTATGGAAAAGCCATTTTACACAGAATATCCCTGATGGCTGCTGGATAGGCTGTAATATGTCGTGCACCAAGGGTATTGACGATTATGAGATCAGGACAGGCCCCTATAAAGGCAAAAAGGTACTTGTTGATGGCCCTGAATATGAAAATGCAGCCGGGCTGGGATCAAATTGCGGAATATTTGATCCCGGGTATATCATCGAATCAAATTTTTATTGCGATACATACGGTATTTGCACAATTACATGGAGTACCTCTACAGCATTTATCATGGAATGTTATGAGATTGGTATACTTAATAAAGAACGAACAGGCGGACTTGAACTGAAATTTGGTGATGCTGATGCTGCACTGGAACTTATACATCAGCTTGCAAGTGGAGAAGGTTTTGGTAAAATAGCAGGCCTTGGAGTAAGGAAGATGAAAGAGCTCTTTATCAGGAACGGGTGGGGTGATGAAGATTTTCTGAACGATATAGGAATGGAAAACAAAGGTCTCGAATATTCGCAGTACATTTCAAAAGAATCGCTGGCACAACAGGGAGGTTTTGCGATGACAAACAAAGGACCTCAGCACGATGAAGCATGGCTTATATTTATGGATATGGTCAATAACCAGATACCATCTTTTGAAGACAAGGCTGAAGCATTACATTATTTCCCTATGTTCAGAACATGGTTCGGACTGGTAGGATTATGCAAACTCCCCTGGAACGATGTTGAACCTGAGAATAATGCGGAGACCGATGAACCTGCCAAGGTGCCGGAACATGTTGATAACTATGTGACAGTCTATAAGGCAGTTACAGGTCGTGAGTTCGACAAACACAGACTGGTGGCAGATTCAGAAAGAGTATATAACTTCCAGCGGATCTTTAACCTGCGTCGGGGCTACGGCACACGGGAACATGATAGACAACCATATCGTGCAGCCGGACCTGTTACAAAAGAGGAGTATGAGTCAAGAGCCGAGCGGTATGATAAACAGATTAAGAAAGAATTAAATATAGATCCGACAGGTAAGTCAACAGAGGAAAAAATGACGATCCTTCGCAAATACCGTGAAGATCAGTACGAAGCTCTTATTGATGCGGTTTATCAACGGCGAGGATGGAATAGTAACGGGGTCCCCAAAATAGAATTTCTCAAAAAGATCGGAATGGATCTTCCTGAAGTGATAGAGGTTGTAAAGGACTATCAATAGGTAAAACATGGAAATGATTTCTATTGCCAGGGCATTTGAAATAGTGATGAATAATTTTTTCAGGACAGGAACGGAAACTGTTCCCTATACTGAATCACTAAACCGCATACTGGCTGCTGACGTTATAAGCGATATGGAGATGCCTCCTTTCAATAAAGCATCAGTTGACGGTTTTGCCTGCAGGAAATCAGATCTTAGCAATGAACTGGAGATTATAGAAACTGTTTCTGCCGGTGAGTGGCCGCAAGAAACTATTGACAAAAACTTATGTACACGTATTATGACAGGTGCCGCTGTGCCGGAAGGTGCCGATTGTGTCATTATGGTAGAAGATACTGAAACAGTCTCCTCTGGAAAAATAAGATTCAGCAGTTCTTCAACAAAGGAAAATATTGCATTTAAAGGAGAGGATATTAAAAAGGGAGATGTGGTCCTGAAAGCAGGTAACCTGATAACTCCATCATATATTGGAGTGATGGCTACTGTTGGATGTACTTCTGTAACAGTGGGAAGGAAACCGCATGCTGCAGTAATAAGCTCAGGTGATGAGCTTGTAGAACCAAATGAAAAACCGGGCCGGTCGCAGATAAGGAACTGTAATGCATCCCAGCTTATGGCCCAGACCGAAAGAGCAGGAGCCGAAGGGAAATATTATGGCATCGCCAGGGATGATGAACAGGAGACATTTGACATAGTACAAAAAGCAATTTCAGAGAATGATCTGGTAATTATTTCAGGTGGTGTCTCCATGGGTGATTTTGATTTTATTCCCTCAGTCCTTGAAAAAGCAGGTGTCAGAATCCTGTTCTCAAGAGTGGCTGTCCAACCCGGCAAGCCAACCACATTTGGAATACATCCCAATACTCTTGTCTTTGGATTGCCGGGAAATCCGGTATCTTCATTTTTGCAGTTTGAAATACTCATCAGACCGCTGATAA
>CAZOZU010000318.1:0-3192 GCA_964584355.1 uncultured Rikenellaceae bacterium | reverse complement strand
CATATATGCCCGACATTCTGTACCCGGACTGCAAAAACACGTGCCATACCTTCCTTGCACCGGGACAATCTACCGGCTAAAGTTTATGGACACTGCCCGGATGCTTTGTCAGGTAACACCACCTCCCCATATTGCCGGGCCGTTAGCGGTAAGGTTGAGCTTTAATCAAAAAATACCAATTAAAACATATTTGATTATGTTTTAATATTCCCGAATTTTATTATATATAACACTCGATGAGTATATTCCCTTTTACGTATAGTCTCGTTTTTTAATAATCAAATATTCTACTAGTTAATACGTTATATTCCTAAAACGAATAATTATGGAACTCTTCAATTATATCTACTAGTATTAGCTGTCTGATAAACTGTTGGAGATGAAGGAAAAATTATCAAAAATAATTATTCAAAGTCAATCAGAAAGCAAACTGATCAATTGTGAAGATATAATTTATTGTAAAGCAGAAGGGAATTATACAAGGATATATTTTCAACACAATAGCATTTTAGTAACAAGAACATTAAGAAATATTGAATCACACCTAATAAAGGGGCTGTTTATAAGAATCCATAGATCATTTATAGTAAATAAAAACTACGTAATAGGATATAAACATTGTAATAAATTAATTTTGTCTATTGATGTTGAATTGCCCATTGCTAGAAGAAAAAAAACTGAAACATTAGCAAAGATTTTCGATAGCATAACGGCGATATGATATGCCTTTCACACAAAAATCTGTACCATCCACGTAAAACAATATACCGTTTACTAAATAGCCTTCAAGTCTCTTGACTTTCAATTTAATAAATTAGACCTTTGTAATGGTGAAATTAGTGTCTATTGTTATTAATTATGATTGATATGAAGAAAATAATTATAATATGTTTATTAATCCCCATTCTTTATCTTAGTTCATTCAGTCAAGTTGATAAGCCAATATTAAAAGGGACTCTTCTTACTGGAGGAAACATTTCTTTCCACTCAGAAAAGTATAAAGATATTAACCCAAATGCTACGTATATACAAAACATTAAGAATCTCGAATTAAATTCAAATATTGGTTATTTTATAGTAAATCAATTGTCAACAGGAATAAAGGTTGAATATCAAATTGATAAGAAGGAATTTGAATACTTAATAGTCCCTGATAAATATATCGTTAAAAACTTTTTGATTGGCCCCACTATGCGATACTATATCAAAATGGGACTATTTGCAGAAACCACTTTCTTAATAGGTTTCTTAAACTCAGGCTCTGAAGAAAGTCCAGCTAAATGGAGAAATTATTCATGGAGTTCAGGAGTTGGATATAGTATTTTTTTTAACCAAAATATAGCATTTGAGCCTATGATAAAGTACAAACTTTTACACAAGAAAGGGTATGAAATTGAGGAAGGTGAAGAAGTTAATAGTGGCATATTTTTTTCATGTGGATTTCAAATATATTTTGACTTAAACGATTAATTGATAGAACTATAATTAAAATTGAGATGATAAAGAAGATAATTATCCTTTTGTTTCTGACTTTTATTACTTATGTAAAGAATTATAGTCAGGTAACTGTAGATAATCTCTACGGTGGAAATTTTGAAGTTGAATACTGCTGCATAACAAATAGTAGTGTTTATGAGATTGATTTTATGGGATATAAAGTCACTAACTTGGTCTATGATGTTACTTATGACCTTTGGCAGACTGAGCCTACAATATTTGATGATGTTCATTATCAATCCAAGTCATATTATTTTCAGCCTATTGATGATGATACCTGGAAATGGAATCATCCTACTTTAACAACAGACACTATAATACTTGAGACATCAGGATGGTATAGCAATTTAGAATATGGGGCATCGCAATGTTTTGTATTTGGGGCTACAGCTCCTGGACAAGGAGCAGATTATGCGATTATTTGCATCGATATTGTAACATCAATGAGTATCGACGGTCCATATTTAGATTGTAGTAATCCAGTTACATATTATCTATTAGATATGCCAGAAAATTATGCATCAGCAACTTGGACTATTAAACAAAATGGCATTACAAAATCTTCAGGATCTGGGACAACAGCAACTGCAAATAATTTAACAGATGGAAAAGGTGAAGTAACATTTACAGTAAGTTTCACATGTGGATTAGAGAATTTACAAATTAAAAAGAATTTCTGGTTCGGGAAACCTGTACCTTCAATAGTTGGGCCAGATGAGGTCGAATGTTATTCTCCAGAATGGTATTTCATTGACGGGGATAGTTATCAATGGGGTGACTATCAATGGTCGACAGATTATAATATGGAAATTCTTTCAACCTCCACAGGTCATAAGGCTGAAATACAGGGATTAGATGAAGGATATGGGCAGATTTTCCTTGAAGTTACTAATACATGTGGATCAAATGAGAATAGACTTGTAGTATATGTTAATTGTTCCAGATTTTTATTATCACCCAATCCAGCTACCGATAATGTACAGGTTACCGTAATTAATCCGATTACATCAAGCATTAAAGCTGAAAATAATGTTTTAGATATCTACAAGTTGGAGATTTATGATCTAAATGGATCACTTTATTATTCAGATATAAAATCAGGAACTAGTTTTACATTTCCAGTATTGAATTTGAGAAATGGTGATTATATTGTAAAAATAAGTGATGGAAAGAAAATTTCTACTATACCATTAATTGTAAAACACTAAAATTCAATAAAGTTTGAAACATCTAAGTTAATTACATTTTATAAATGTTTATGCGGTTCTTCTTGTAAAACAATATATTCTCTTGAAATAGAAATATTAGTTTTAGTGTTTTAGAAATAATATATCTTTTTTAAACTTGATTTCAAATATACCCAACCGCTAACACGGACAATATGGGTAAGTTGTATTGTCACGGTTTTTGCAAACCGCTCCTGCTTTTTTGATAACATAGCAATAAAAGATTAACCCAAGACACGCGCACCTGCTCCCAACAAAAATTGTGTACCATGACTCAATACTGGTCTCGATTTAAGTTTACAGCGCTCCACTGCTCCAGTACTAATTATTAAAATACTGCAACATATTTCATTACCAATAACTTATAACAATTGTACCGCGAAACGCCCATACTCCCGACATTTGTACCATGATTGCAAAAACACGTGCCATACCTTCCTTGCACCGGGATAATTTCCTGGCTAAAGTT